>DATGIY010000318.1:0-2949 GCA_035295475.1 Terriglobales bacterium | reverse complement strand
GAACGCAGCGGCGACCCGCAAGCGCAGCAGCTTCTGCAGAATTTCATGACGCCGGAAGGCATGCGCACGCTGATGATCCTGGGTATTGCGCTCATGCTGGTGCTGTTCCTCGCCGTATCCAGCCTGGGGGGAGCGGTTGCGGCAGCACTGACCGGGAAAAGAGAAACACGGTCTCTGTAGGCCGGGTCCTGGCCTCAGTCCGGAAATACCTTTTCACCGCCGAGACGCAGAGCGCGCCGGGCAGGATTTCTTCCATAGCCCCCACGGCGATCTCCCCGTCTTGGCGGTAAATGCTTTTCAGGCCATAGCCAGCGTCCTTGTGCTCAGGCCGCGCCCCCGCGTATCATGCCGGGTCGATGACCTCCCAGCCGGCAACTCGCCCTCCCAAACTGCGCCAGAAGGCACAACTGATGTCCGCTTCGGAAATCGAGCGCACCCTGGTGCGCCTGGCGCACGAAATTGTGGAAAAGAACAATGGTGTGCAGGATCTGGCGCTGGTCGGCATTCGCCGGCGCGGCGTGCCCTTGGCCGAGCGCCTGGGCAAGCTGATTGCGCGCATTGAGGACAAGCCTGTTCCCGTGGGCAGCCTGGATATCACGCTTTACCGCGACGATCTTTCGACCATTGATCACAAGCCGGTCGTACAGCAGAAAGACCTGGAGTTCTCCGCTACCGGCAAAGATGTGGTGCTGGTAGACGACGTGCTCTACACCGGGCGCACCACGCGTGCCGCCATGGACGCGCTTTTCGTGCACGGCCGCCCGCGCCGCGTGCAGCTTTGCGTCCTGATCGATCGTGGCCACCGGGAACTGCCGATTGAAGCCACGTACGTGGGGCGCATGGTGCAGACCACGGACAGCGAAATCATCGAGGTCAAGCTGAAGGAAGTAGACAACGCCGAAAAGGTCCTCCTGGTGGAAAGGGAGAGTTGATGCTGTGCCGGGCGCGCGACCAGGAACAGGATCGCCGGGCATGAGCACAGTGGCGCGCGGCTCGCTGCTGGGAATCGAGCACCTGGAGGCGACAGAAATTACGGCCCTGCTGCAACGGGCGCGCCGCCTGCAGCGTGGCCGGGCGCGTCCGCTGCTGCGCGGCAAGGCAGTGGCACTCGTCTTCTACGAAGCTTCTACCCGTACCCGCACTTCCTTTGAGATGGCGGCCAAGAGGCTGGGCGCCCTTACCCTGGTGGTCCACGCCAGCGGTTCCAGTATTGAAAAAGGCGAGTCGCTGCTCGATACCGGCTACACCCTGCGCGCGGTAGGTTGTGATGCGCTGGTCTTCCGCCATCCCAACGCGGGCGCTCCCCACCTGATCGCCGCGCACCTCGACGTGCCTGTCATTAACGCCGGCGACGGCATGCATGAGCACCCTTCGCAGGCCCTGCTGGACGCCTACACCATCCTGCAGCACATCAAGGACCTGCGCGGCAAAAGAATGGCCATTATTGGCGACATCTACCACAGCCGGGTGGCGCGCTCCAATATTCACCTCCTGAGCAAGTTCGGAGTACAGCTCACCTTGTGCGGGCCTCAGGAATTTGTTCCGGAAGTAGCGGCCACACTGGCGCAAGGCCTGCGCATCACCCGCCATCTGGAGGAGGCCATCCGCAGCGCCGACGTGATCATGCTCTTGCGGGTGCAAAAGGAGCGGCTGGCGGAGATGCAGTTCGATGTCGGCGAATATATCGCCAAATACCAGCTGAACGCGGCGCGTTTACGTATGGCCAAGCCGGGAGCCCTGGTCATGCACCCCGGACCGATTATTCGTGGCATGGAATTAAGCAGCGAGGTGGCCGACTCGCCGCAAGCCGTGATCCGCGAAGAGGTGCGCAACGGCGTGGCCGTGCGCATGGCGATTCTGGCCAGAGCGCTGGGGATGGGCAAATGATCAACGCCGAGAGCGCGGAGGAACGCCGGGCGCGGATATACAGGGATGATTCGGCTTCGATAGAGTCAGGCTGAGGGCCTTCAGGCCCGAGAGCATCTCGCGTGCACCAGCAAGGCATTTCCGCACTGCGCGCGAGATCCTTCGCGACTGAAGTCGCTCAGGATGACTCCAACCAGAGCGGCGCTGTTTTGCCTGAGTTCCGCTGTCGACCGGCGGCTACATGGTAAGGAAGTGAAGAGTGGCGAAAAATGAGAAACCGGGCTCGCTGCTCATTCGCGGCGGGCGGGTGATCGATCCGCTGGCGCGGTTGGATGCCGAAATGGACGTCCTGCTGCGCGATGGACGAGTGGCGGAGATCGCGCCTCCGAAAAAGATTCGCGGCTCGGCGGACGAAACCTTTAATGCCCGCGGTCTGGTAGTGGCGCCTGGATTCATCGACCTGCACGTGCACCTGCGCGAGCCCGGACAAGCCTACAAGGAGACGATTGCCACAGGCACGGCCGCGGCCGCTGCCGGCGGGTTCACCTCCATCTGCGCCATGCCCAACACCGTGCCGGTGAATGATTCTCCGGAAATTACGGCGTGGATGATGCAGCCGGACCGCGGGGCGATGGTCAACGTCTTCCCCATTGCCGCCGCCACGCTCGGCAGCCTGGGCCAGCAGCTCACGGATTTTCGCGCGCTGCGCCAGGCGGGAGCGGTGGGCTTCACGGACGACGGCAAGCCCATTTTCAATCCCGAGTTGATGCGGGAGGCGCTGCGGCTTTCCGCCGAGCTTCACGTTCCGATCATCCAGCACGCCGAAGACACGCGGCAGACCGCCGGCTGTTCCATGCACGACGGAGCCACGGCGTTTCGCCTGGGATTGCGTGGAATGCCAGTGGAAGCGGAAGCCGGCATGGTGGAACGCGATGTGCAGTTGGCCCAGGCCAGCGGCGGACACTATCATGTGGCCCACCTGTCCACCGCGGAGGCTCTGAAGGCGGTGCGCCGCGGCAAGCGCGCACGGGCGCGAGTCACCTGCGAGACCACGCCGCATCACTTCATGCTTACGGACGAGGA
>DATGIY010000317.1:0-6776 GCA_035295475.1 Terriglobales bacterium | reverse complement strand
TCGGGGCGGAAGGGGTATTGTGCCCAGGGCTCCTACGGCTGACTTCTTGCACCGAGAGCCAGATTCCCGGCCAGGATCGGCCCCTGTTTCGGGGGCGCCCGCGTCACTTTCACGAATATCGGATGCCAGCCAGGCGGCTGCGCTGGACGCCGAATTGCGTCTTATCGCCGAACAAGCCCAGATGTTGACCCAGGCCAGCGGGGCAGCCATCGCCCTGCGCCAGGGAGACTGGATGGTGTGCCGGGCGCGCGCCGGAGCGACCGCCCCGGAATTAGGCTCGCAGTTAGATGTTCAATCCGGGCTTTCGGGCGAGTCGGTACGTACCCGTAAAACTCTGATCTGCTCCGACACGGAGAGCGATTCACGGGTTAACCTCGACGTTTGCCGCTTTCTGGGCATTCGCAGCATCGCCGTCCTGCCTATTTGTCTGGGGCAGGAAGTGGTGGGCGTATTTGAGGTCTTCTCGCCTCAGCCGGGAATATTTTCCGGCAATGAAGTGACGGCGCTGGAGAGCATGCGCGATTTGGTGATGTCGGTGATTCGGCCGGCGCCGCAAGCTCCGGTGCCGGCAACCTCGCCTTCTCTTGCCAAAGCTTCGGTGCCGGAAAATCCGCCTGCCAAGCTTCCGATCTCTCCTCCAGCGGCCAAGGCGGCGCCGCCTGTGGCCCCACTTGCAAATGCCGTGGCTCCTCCCGTGCTCCCGCCTGTGAAGGTTGCGGTTTCGCCCGTGGTTGCGATTCCGGCTTCACCCGCTCCGGCAGCGCCGAAGCCCGAGCAGGCGGCCATGGTTCCGCCGCCCGCACCGCCGGTTCAGCATCTCGATTTTCGTCAGGAGGCGGATGACGACCTGCTCTGCGAGATCGAACCACGACCCCAAGAGGAGGGAGACTCAGATCTGCTGATACGGGCTTTCGAGCTGGTGAAAGGTGGCCACAGCGCCGAGTCCAGCGTGCCCAGCAATGCGTTTGAAAATTGGGACCCGGATGATGATCTGCTCTGTGAAATTGATATGCGGAACGGCAGAGAGCCGCTTTCGTCTCTGGAGGCTTCCGAGGAGGACCACGAGCTGAGCGCTTTCACGCCGGCGCCGGCGCGCCCCGTGGAAAAGATAGTCCCGCGCAAGCTGATGCTGGCCGGGTTAGTCGCTGTCGTTTTGGGATTGGTGTGGCTGGGCTGGTGCAATCATGCTCAGCAACTGGCGCACAATTCGATCGCGGCGAATGTGGTTGCGCACGCCGCGCCGGCTGTACCCCCTGCGCCCAAGCCAGTTGAGCCCGCGCCAAGCCAGATGGCGGAAGCGGCGGCACCGCCGCAGATTACCGATTCCACTGACAATCGCTCCGCGGAAACGACATTGCCGGCGAAGATTCCCAGCGATCCCGCTCCGCGCGCCTCGGCAACACGTCCCGCAGCGCCTGCGACAACGCATCTGGCCGCCGAACCTGCCGTTGTCGAAAAGACAAGGAAGAACTCGCCCGCGGCAGGGAGTCCCAGAAACGCGCCTGGGCGGATCAATATTGCCAGCGTCTCTCCGCCTGCGCCGCAGCCTTCCAGTTCACGGCCGGTTGCGCCTGCTTCGGACCAGCATCCAGGCTCGCCACCAGCCAGCTTGACCAGTACTGAAAGCCGATCCGCCGGCCAAGCAACTTCATTGCCCGTTGACCCGCCGGCCTCGGAGCCGCCGGCAACAAAGAGCGCGGGCCAGACCCCCGGCACTGCGGCCCCGAGCCGTAGTGGACAGCTGAGCCTGTCCCAGGCAGTCGTGACGGCAGCTCCCGAAACGGGAAGCGACAGTAAGCTAAGCCCGGATGCGATCCGCCTTCTGCGCAGTTCAGCTGAGGCGGGCGACGGCAATGCGCAGTTGGCATTAGCCGTGCGCTACACCAACGGCGAGGGGGTGAAGCAGAGCTATGCTGAAGCTTTGAAATGGTTTAAACGGGCCAAGGAGCAGGGAGTCGAGGCCGACCAGGGCAAGGCGGCAGAGGCATGGAGCAAAGTGCAGCAATGGGCGCAGGGTACAGAAAAAAGATAGGCCTCATCCTCGGCCGGTGCTACAGCAGCCCGCTTGCAAGTGCTTTCATAAGAGCAGCTTACCTTAAAGGAAAAACGGCCCTATGGTTTCAAAGTGAGATGACGTTGGGCCCATCCGCTTATCCTGCCCTCGTGACCTTGACACACCCGCGGATTGATACGAAACTCGCCTATGTTCCCCCATCGGCAAGCCAGTTTAGCCGCCAGAGGTTGTAGTGTGTTGCTAAACGGGAGAGAGTAATAGGGACTCCGAGCCTAGTGCTGGGTCCCGAGAGTCGTATGGATCGTTATTCGATTATCGAGCCTCCGTCGCCACAGCAAAAAGGCAACGGAGTTGCGCCTGAAGAGATAGTACCTGAAGCGGGAAGCGAGCCTGTCTCCCCGCTGGAAATCCCCGGGGCCGAGTCATCCCCCACCGAACTTCTCCTCGAGGATAACGAGGCAGAACCCCAAGAATTGCTACTGGACGAGCCTCCCAAATCAGATCTGGCGCAAAGCGCTCCCGACCTTGATTCCGCGCTGCAATCCATCGTGCAGAAGGCGCAGTACATCAGCAGCGCCAGTGGGGCCGCAATCGCCCTGCGGCAAGATGGGGAGGTTGTGTGCCGGGCTGCCAGCGGCAGCACCGCTCCCGACCGCGGCGCGCGCCTGGAGATTAAGTCTGGTTTGACCGCAGAATGCCTGCGCAGCGGGGAAATGATGCGCTGCGACAACGCCATGCTTGATCCGCGCGTGGACCTGGAAAGCTGCAAACGGCTGGGGATCGAATCCATCATCATCATGCCCATTCAGCAGGGTAAGGATGTAGCGGGGGTATTGGAACTGTTTTCCGCTCACGCCTACTCGTTCCAGGACCGGGATGTTGAGACAGTTAAGGCGCTGGCCGATGAGATCAGCCGCATGCTGGAAGAGGAGGGGGAAGCGCAGGCGGAACGTCTGCAAGAAGTAATGCCTTCCTCGCCTTTCCCGCAAGAAGACGGATGCTCTTGTGTAGGTTGCGGGGCCAAAATCGCCGCCGACGCGGTGTTCTGTACCGAGTGCGGCACCTTTCAGGACGCCCACCCCTCCCCGGAGAAGACATCACTTAGCGGGGGTTGGAAGGAACGGCTTACCGGCCGTCGTCTGCTGGTGCCGGCTGTTTTCGTAGCCATGGCGCTGATTGCGGCGGTTATGCCCGTGCCCCGGGCTGCGAAGAATGGAAGCGATGCCAGGATCGCACCGCAGCCGGCAGCGACCGGCGCGCCGGCCTCAACGGCCAGCCAACAGGTTAGCGCCTCCACTGCCAGCAAGACGCCCGCTGCCAACGACCCGGCAGGCAGTAATGCGCAAGGTGAGACGGGAATCGCCAAAAGCGTGAAGCAGGTCCTGGGCGGAGTGAGTTCCGACTTTTCCAAGATTCTGCCGGTTAATGAGCAAGCCGAGCCGGCTTCGAATGGGGATCCTAATTTGAGGGTCTGGGTGGACACTCGTAAGGGCTTTTACTACTGCCCCGGGGACGAGCAATACGGACACACGGAAAAGGGTGCCTATATGACTCAGAAACAGGCAGAGTCAAATTACTACACCCCCGCGTTGATCAAGCCCTGCAGCTGATGCGGGGCACGGTTTGTCTTGGGTAGCAGCCGCGCATATTATTCTTGACAAGTCGTTTAGGTGTGCATACATTCCCAATCATCCGGCAATCTCATTTGGGTGCAAACATGAAGAATGTCTACGAAGTGTTGAGGCAGAAGGAGCTTGAGCTGACGCGCTTGGAGAAAGAGGTGGAGGCATTGCGCATAGCGGCTCCCCTGCTTTCGGAAGAGAAAGAAAGTTTAGGTGAGGCGAGTACGCTGAGCAAGACGCCGGCGGCAAGCCCTATCCCGCAACAACCCTTGCGGGTGCCACAACCTGCGGTGGCCACGGCCGCCCGAGACACCAGCCGTCCCACTGGCTGGGAGGAAACGGCCAAGCGTTGGCCGTGAGGGGGGTGAAACCGGGCTCCACCCGGCTAGCCATTTTTGCGGGCTGACACACTCTGCAACATCAACCAGGGCGGACGTTTAGCTCCCTGGACGTTCTTCTCATTGACACTGCTCGGTCAGCAAAGCTAGTCTTCAGCTCTAGCAATAGGGCGTAGCCTGAGGCGCAGGCGCTCAAGGGGCTAAGTCTTGCCGGCCAAGTACTTACCGGTCCACGCTTACGAGTGCGCAGGTGCATTGGCATGAGTAACGTGGCTCCCATGTCTTCGATCGAAGGAACCGCAGCGCGGCGACGCTATCCTCGTTACCAGCTCTCCATCCCTTTTGACGTAACTGTGTTTCGGCCCGGCGCGGCTCTTCGTTTAAGCGGGCGCGCCCAGGATCTTGGCGAGGGAGGCTTGCGGGGGGTAGTTTCCGGCACAGCTTTACCCGGCGAGCGGGTCGAGCTGCTCATGCTGCTTCCCAATGCCTCCGAGCCGTTGAGCATGCACGCCATCGTGCGGCATCAAGGCGACCTGCATTGCGGTTTCGAATTCCTCAGCCTGGATCAGGAGCAACGAGAACAACTGCAGAGATTAGCTGAAGATCCGGCACTCCGCGCGGGGATTATCAACGAGGCGGAATGGCAACCGGGAATGGCGCCGGTGCCGAGGAGCGGCACGGTACTATGCGAGTCGTGCGGCTACGAATACCCGGAAGATGCGGCCATGTGTGTAATGTGCGGGACGCCGCAAAGCAAAATGGAGCCGGTGGAAGAGATTGTTAGCGATAGAACCGGCCCCAGAAAGCTGTTTCGCCCCTCGATGTGGGCGACGGCGATGTCCGCTTCGGCTGCCTACTACGGAAAAAGCAGGAGAATGAAGGGGTCACTCCTGGACTCGCTGGTAGCCGTAGTTTTCTTGGTGACTCTCAGCGTGGGGTTGTGGCAGTGGCTGCAGAGTCCCGTGGACAGCAGTTCGCAATCAACCCCGATTACCGTGGACCTGGAAGATGTGATCTTGCGGCCGGCGGCTGATGCCATCGCCACCGCAACGCCGGAGAGTTCTCCTCTGGTCGCACCGACATCGAACGGTTCAGGTTCGGTGGGCGCCTCATTTGTAAAAACGATCGGGGATAAGGTCTTCCCGACCCGACCAGAACCGGTGGGGCAGCCGGGAAGCGGCAGTGCGGAGCCGCGGCGCAAGTCAGAACAGCGCTCGTCAGAGTCGTCTTTAACATCGTCTTTGTTCCGCAGGCAAGAGCCGCTGGAGCGTCCGAACTCAAGCTCGCGCTCAGTTTTGCGAAACATCCCGGCTCTTAAGGCTCAACCAAACCACGAAGCTGCCGCCGCCCAGCCGGGAACACCGAGTCCGGCCGATTTAGAAAGCATGCTGCTGCAGAAGGTGCTGCCAGTCTATCCGGCGCGGGCACGAAGAGATGGCGTCGAGGGACAGGTAATATTGCAGGCGGTGATCGGTAGAGACGGCACTATTGCGAGTCTACATCCGCTGCAGGGCCCGCCAGAACTAGCCGCAGCCGCTATTGACGCGGTGCAACATTGGCGCTTCAGGCCCTATCAGCTGAATGGGAAGCCAGTTGAAGTGGAAACCAATATTCGGCTGAATTTCCAACTGCCCAAGAACTAGCCGGTAAAAGCCGGTGTTTCTCTATTCCTTTAGAGCCAAGTAGGCTCAAATCCCTTCGAAGATCGCGCTGGAACTTTTCCGGACATCTGCGGCTTTCAGTGGATCGCCACAACCGGAGGGACTAGGAGCGGCGAATGAGATGTAATTTGCCAGTGGGTGAATATGCATTGGCGGCGGCCGGCAACGCAGCCGGAGCCAGGGATGCTGCCGAAGAGGCGTTGCCGTCTGCCAGTGCTGGAATAGGCTGCCCGGGTGCAGGCGCGGTGAGAAAGAAACTCCAGGCTGCAGCAAGCAGGAAGAAGATCACGATAAAGGGACGATTGCCGGCTACGAAGGCCAGCAGCAGCTCGGCCCAGCTCACATTGGGAGGCCCCAGATCAGGCTGACGGTCCAGGCGCAGGGCGGTCGCATTCGGGCCGGTGGAAGCGAGCAGGGCAGGCGCGGAAGAGGGAGACGCAACACCGCTCAAGCCGTTGATGTAGGTGGAAATTCCGTCATATAACGCCTGCGCGATTCTTTGCCGGTAGGCGTCGCTCTTGAGCTCAGTTTCATCTTGCGAGTTGCTGATGAATGAGATCTCAGTGAGGATGGCGGGCATATTGGCGCCAGTGAGAACGATGAAAGGCGCTTCGCGGACGCCTCGGTTGCGCTCGCCGGGGAGATCGTGAGCCAGCGAAGCCTGCACGTCATCAGCGAACTCGTGGGACTCGGCTATACGGTTCTGCTGGGCGATTTTTCCCACTAGATCACGTAATTCGCTGACCGGCCGGCGGGAAACGGTGTTTTCGCGGGCGGCTACTTCCAGGGACTCCGGCGAGGTAGTGAAATTCAGGTAATAAGTTTCGATGCCGCGGGCTTCGCGATCGGAGCTGGAATTGGCGTGAATGGAAACAAACAGGTCGGCATTCTCGCGGTTAGCGATGGCGGTGCGCGCTTCCAAAGGCAGGTAGCGATCCGTAGCGCGAGTGTAAATGACCTCCGCACCCAAGCCCTGCAGTAACTTGCCCAGGCGCAGGGCTACGTCGAGCACAATGTCCTTCTCAAAGGCGCCATCAACGCCCATGCTGCCGCGGTCATCGCCGCCGTGGCCGGGGTCGATCACGATCTTCCCGATTTTGAGTCCTAGCGCGCGAATGAGTGAACGGTCGCCATTGGAATC
>DATGIY010000316.1:0-6378 GCA_035295475.1 Terriglobales bacterium | reverse complement strand
AGTTCTGCAGCGATTCCAGATAGATGTAAACCACCGGCGTGATGTAGAGGGTCATGAGCTGCGAGAATACCAGCCCGCCGACCACCGCCACTCCCAACGGTCGCCGCGATTCCGAGCCCGCGCCCATCCCCAGGGCGATGGGCAAGGTCCCCATGAGCGCGGCCATGGTGGTCATCATGATCGGCCGGAAACGGATGAGGCAGCCCTGGAAAATTGCTTCCTCTGGCCCCTTGCCATCGTTGCGCTGCGCCTCCAGGGCGAAGTCAATCATCATGATGGCATTTTTCTTGACGATTCCTACCAGCATGATCACGCCCACGAAGGCATACACGTTCAGGTCCATGTGAAACAGCATTAAGGTGAGCAGGGCGCCGAAACCCGCGCTGGGCAGGCCCGACAGAATGGTGAGGGGATGGATGAAGCTCTCGTAGAGGATCCCCAGCACGATATAAATCACCAGGATGGCCGCCAACAAAAGCAGTCCCAAGCCCCGCACCGAAGATTGAAACGCCTGCGCCGTGCCTTGAAAGCTGGTGGTCACGGTGGCGGGAAGTGTTTCGCGTGCGCTGCGGTTTACCTCTTCCACCGCCGGTCCGAGGGCCACCCCCGGCCGGGTATTGAAGGAAATAGTCACCGCCGGCAACTGTCCCAGGTGATTGACGGTGAGCGGCCCCAGCGTGCGCGAGAGCCTCGCCACCGTATGCAGCGGGATCACCTGCCCGCTCTTGGAACGCACGTAGAGGTAGGCGAGCGCGTTCGGATCCATCTGGTATTCGTCGGCCAGCTCCACAATCACCTTGTAAGCATCGTTCGGCGCGTAGATGGTGGAGATCTGCCGGGCGCCGTAAGCGCTGTTCAGCGCGTCTTCTACCTGTTGCGCGCTAATGCCCAGCGCCGACGCCTTGTCGCGCTCAATTTGTACCCGCAGCTGCGGATTCTTTAACTGCAGGTCGCTGGTCACGTCCTGCAGGTCGGGCAGCTTCTGCAGTCTGGCCTCCAGCTGCTGCGCGCTGCTGTAGAGCTCGGCGGTATCGGGATCCTGCAGGGTGTACTGATATTGGCTCTTGGTCATCATGCCGCCGATGCGGATGGGCGGCGGGTTCTGCAGGTAAACCTGAATTCCCGGCAACTGGGCCAGCTGGGGACGCAGCTCCTGCATCACCTGATCCACGTGCGGCCTTTCCACGCGCGGCCGCAAGCGGATGAAAAAACGTCCCGCATTGCCTGCGCCCGTGCCCGCCGCCGACATAAAACGCTCCAGATAAGGGCTGCTCTGCAGAACGCGCGCCGCCGCCTGCTGGTGCCGCACCATGCTATCGAAGGAGATACCCTGCGCCGCTTCCGTGATGGCAAACATCTGGCCAGTGTCTTCGCTGGGCAGAAATCCCTTGGGGATGGTGTAGAAGAGATACACCGTGGCCATCAGAATCACAAAGGACACCAGCAGCGTAGCCAGGCGATGGCGCATCACCCCGCCGAGCGTGCGCCGGTACACATTGAGCATGCCCTGGAATGCCGCTTCGCAGGCTTGATAGAAGTGTCCGTGTTTTTCGGATTCAAAGGGCCGTAGGAAACGGCTGGCCAGCATGGGCGTCAGGCTCAGCGAGACCAAACCGGATACCAGAATCGCCGCCGTGATGGTGACGGCGAATTCATGCAGCAGCCTTCCGAGAATTCCGCCCATGAACAACACCGGAATGAACACGGCCGCCAGCGACAGGGTCATGGACACAATGGTGAAGCCGATCTCGCGCGATCCGCTCAGCGCCGCCTGCAGGGGCTCTTCCCCGCGTTCCATGTGGCGGACAATGTTTTCCAGCATGACGATGGCGTCGTCCACCACAAAGCCCACGGAGAGCGTTAGCGCCATCATCGACATGTTGTCCAGGTTGAAGCCCAGCAGGTACATGACCGCGAAGGTGCCCACGATGGACATGGGCAGAGCCAGGCTGGGAATCACCGTGGCTGACAGGTTGCGCAGGAAAAGGAAGATCACCAGGACGACCAGCATCACCGTCAGCTTCAGCGTGAACTTGACCTCGTCCACGGAAGCGCGAATGGATTCCGAGCGGTCGAACAGGATTTCCAGGTTGACGGACGCGGGAATCTGCGCGCGGAACGTTGGCAACAACGCCTTGATGGAGTTCACCACCTCCACCGTGTTGGTGCCCGGCTGGCGGAGCACGGCCAGCACAATGGCGCGGGCGGCTCCCTGCCGGGTGTATTGCCAGGCCGCGATCTTGTCGTTCTCCACGCTGTTGATGGTCTTGCCCAGATCCTCCAAACGCACCGGAGCGCCGTTGCGGTAAGCCACGATCAGCGGCCCGTATTCCGATGCATCTGTCAGCTGGCCGTTGGTTTCGAGCGTCACCGCCTGGTGCTCGCCATAGAGCGTCCCCACGGGATTGTTGACGTTGCCGTTGGCGATGGCATCAGCCACTTCGTCGATGCCTATGCGTCGCGTGGCCAGGGCGCGCGGATCGAGTTGGGCCCGTACCGCGAACTTCTGCGCCCCGTAAACCTCCACCTGGGCCACGCCGCTGATCATCGAGATGCGCTGGCCCAGCGCCGTCTCCGCGTACTCATCCACCTGTGAGAGCTTGAGCACGGGCGAGCTCAGCGCCAGGTAAAGAATGGGCTGGTCGGCGGGATTCACTTTGCGGAACGAAGGCGGCGCCGGCAGGTCGCGAGGCAGATCGCGCTGCGCCTTGGAGATCATGGCCTGCACGTCCTGGGCGGCGGCATCGATGTTGCGGTCCAGGGCGAATTGCAGCGTGATATTGGTGTTGCCCAGCGAATTGCTGGAGGTCATCGAATCCACGCCCGCGATGGTTGAGAACTGCCGCTCCAGCGGCATGGCGACCGCGGTGGACATGGTGCGCGGGCTCGCGCCTGGCAGGGAAACATTTACCACCAGTGTGGGAAAGTCCACATTGGGCAGATCGCTGACCGGCAGGGCGCGGTAGCCCATCCAGCCGAACAGCAGGATGGCCAGCATGACCAGCACGGTCATGACCGGGCGTTTGATGAACAGCTCGGCGATGCTCATGCCCCAGGCACCAGCCTGATTTTGCCGCAGAGATGGGCCGAGCTACCGTGACCGGCCGCACGCGCCGGCGTGACAGCGGGAGCGCACGCAGCCCCGATGTCTGCCTGTGACTGGGGTCACCGCACGGGACTGTCGTGGAGCGCACTCTGGAAGAGTGAATGCGCGGCGAGACCCGGCGCGGGAGCGCATCAATCCTGTCGTAAGCCTCTTCCATTCGGCCGGCGGCTGGGATATACGGGGCAGGCATATGCCTCCTCCCCTTCTGTTCAACCTACGGCTCCCACATCACAGCGCTGTGACTGGGCGAACGTGGGGCCGTGCTAAGTTCCATTGTGAAATTGCAAACCGGCGGGATCCTTCCAGCTCTGGTCGGTTTGACAACCGGGGAAGCACCGGCCAATACTCGGACGCTTTACGCTGCTGCGGAGGCGATCATCCCTTGAAATCATTCTCCTGGCTGATTCTTGTACTCATTTCCGCTACGCTCGTTCCTTTGCGCGCGCAATCGCAGCGCTGGGCCGAAGCCAAGGCCAACTCCTGGTATCAGCAGCAGCCCTGGCTGGTAGGAAGCAATTTCATTCCCCACGACGCCATCAACCAGCTGGAAATGTGGCAGGCCGCCACCTTCGATCCGCAGGAGATCGACAAGGAACTGGGTTGGGCCGAAGGCCTGGGCATGAACACCATGCGCGTGTTCCTGCATGACCTGCTCTGGCAGCAGGATGCGGCAGGCTTCAGGCAGAGGATCAACACTTTTCTGGAGATCGCTGCCCGGCACCACATCCGGCCCATCTTTGTTCTCTTTGACTCTTGTTGGGATCCTGATCCCAGGCTCGGCCCGCAGCACCCGCCCATACCCGGCGTCCACAATTCAGGTTGGGTGCAGAGTCCAGGCGCGGCCGCGCTGCAGGATCTTTCCCAGTACCCGCGCCTGCAGGCTTACGTGCAAGGCGTGATTGGCGCGTTTGCGAATGATCCGCGAGTGCTGGCCTGGGATTTGTGGAACGAGCCAGACAACACCAACCAAGGCTCCTACGCGCGGCTGGAACCCAAGAACAAAAAGGATCTGGTGCTGGCCCTGCTGCCGCAGGTTTTTGCCTGGGCCCGCGCCGCCCATCCTTCGCAGCCGCTTACCAGCGGCGTCTGGGACGGAGACTGGTCGGCGGAAAGCCAATTAAGTCCCATGGAACATATTCAGTTGCAGGAATCTGACATCCTTTCCTTTCACAACTATTCCTGGCCGGAAGAGTTTGAAAAACGGGTGCATTGGCTGGAGCGTTACCACCGGCCCATTGTCTGCACTGAGTTCATGGCGCGACCCCGGGGCAGCACCTTCGACACTATCCTGCCCATCGCTAAGAAGTATCGTGTGGGCGCAATTAATTGGGGACTGGTTGCGGGCAAAACCCAAACCTATCTGCCCTGGGATTCCTGGCAGCGTCCCTACGTTCTGGAGCAGCCGGGCGTGTGGTTCCACGAAGTCTTTCATGCCGACGGCACACCCTATCGGGAGGAAGAAGCGCGCATCATTCGCGAGCTGACGGGAAAAGCAGGGGGCCCCAGCCGCCGCGAAGAAGCCCTAAGCCCCTACCGGTGGTGCCCCACTCAAGCCCGCTTTTGGCTTGAGTGGGAGTTCGCCTACTGCGTGGAGAACTTGTACGTAGTCGTTGACCTAAACCAGCGGCCCGCTTTCAGCTCCGTGGTAGGAAACTTCGGATGGTTGGGTGAATCGGGAAAATGCTGCGTCTCCAGGCAGAATCCCGACCGCCGGGGATACTTCACTCCGCCTTTGCCGGCCACCGTGCCGTCCAGAAAATTGCCGCTATAGAGCTGGATCCCCGGCTGCGTGGTAAACACTTCCAGCACGCGGCCCGAACCCGGATCGAAAGCGCGGGCGGCCAGCACTTCCTTGCGCATCGGGTTGCCGTCCAGCACGAAGTTGTGATCGTAGCCATGGGCCAGCTTCAGCTGCTCATAGTCGGCGTTGATGCGCGCTCCTATCGCGGTCGATTTGCTGAAGTCCAGCGGCGTGTCTTTGACGCTGGCAATCTCGCCGGTGGGAATCAGATTGGCGTCTATGGGCGTGAACCGGCTGGCGTGCAGCTGCACTTCCTGGCCCAGAATATCCCCGTGGCCCTGCCCCGCCAGGTTGAAGTAGGAGTGGTTGGTCAGATTGACCACCGTGTCCTTGTCGGAGGTGGCGGCGTACTCGATCTTCAGGCTGTTGTCATTGTTCAGCGTGAAGCGAACCTCGACTGACAGGTTGCCGGGAAAGCCTTCTTCGCCATTCTTGCTCAAATAGCTCATCTGCAGGGCCGGCGCAGCCGGCGTGGAAACGTCCTTGGCCGTCCAGATGTGCTTGTTGAATCCGACAGTGCCGCCGTGCAGAGTATTGTCGCCATTATTTTTCGGCAGCATGTAGACGTGCCCGTCCAACGTGAACTTGCCGTGGGCAATGCGGTTGGCATAACGTCCCACCGTCGCCCCGAAGTAGGCTTTGTCGTGGACGTAGCCTTCCAGGCTGTCGTACCCGAGCGCGACATCTTCGGTCTTTCCCTGCCGGTCGGGCACTTTGATGCGCACGATGGTGGCGCCGTACGTGCTGATGGCTACCTCCATTCCTTTGGCATTTTTCAGGGTGTAAAGGTCGGCTTCCCGTCCATCCGCCGTTTTGCCGAAGACCTGCTTCTCAATTTTTGGATTAGACACGGCTTTTCTGCTCGTTTCACGGTGCTGCCCGAACATGGTGGGTAGATAGAACGCCAGCGGCACAAGCAGAAGCTGGCAATAGGTAGCGATGCGTCGCACTCAGCCTCCTCCGGGTTTCCCCGACAAAGCCGGACACGAAACGGTAATGCGAGCGCCGCGTCCAGGTCAAATTTTGCGACTTCCGCTTGCGCTTATTTCGTCCGCGAGCGCCGTCTATTCCCGAATCGCAACTGTGGTAAACTCGCCCTCCCCCTCGGGGCCAGTCTGCTCGCACCCTTTGCTTGCATGAAACGTGCCATCGCACCTCCGCGCGTGGTCAAGGTCATGGATTTGCGGCGGGTGGCGCAGCGCCGCGTGCCCCGCGTGGTGTTCGACTACCTGGACGGCGGCGCCGACGGCGAAGTCACCCTACGCGAAAACTGCCGCGCTTTTGAACGAGTAACTTTCCGCCCCCGCCATGCCGTGGCTTTTCCCGCCTGCGATCTGCGCACCCGCGTTCTGGGCTTCGATCTGGCGCTTCCCTTCCTGCTGGCCCCCGTGGGCTACAGCCGCGTAATGCATCCCGATGGCGAGTGCGGCGCCGCGCGCGCTGCCGGCAAGGCCGGCACCGGCTACATTCT
>DATGIY010000315.1:0-2530 GCA_035295475.1 Terriglobales bacterium | reverse complement strand
GCGCACGATGCGGCTTGCGTTCGGGTTTCTCTTCGGGGCTCACCGAAACCTTTTTCTCGCTCGCAGTCGCAACAGTAGTCGCCATAGAAGCTCTCTGTTTTTCAGCTATCAGTTGTCAGCCAACCGGAAACTCGTCAGCTCCAGCGCAAGCTGACAGCCGAGAACTGAGAACCGACAGCTGATAAGCTGCTTTCTGGCTGGGCCGCTAGGATTCGAACCTAGACAAAGTGCTCCAAAGGCACTTGACCTACCATTAGTCGACCGCCCAGTTGGTTACACTCTGAGATCCTTCGCTGCGCTCAGGATTTCGCCTGCGGGCTCCCGCTCCGCTCACGCCCACAAATCGGCTCAACCTACCATTAGTCGACCGCCCAAACTCAGTGGTCAGTTGCCAGTTGTCGGTTGTCAGTTTCAGCCACCAGCAACTGTTGCCAATATTCCTTTCGACCCACAGTTCTGGTCACGTGGACCGGCACACTTTGCGCCCGCAATTTCACCGCGGCTTTCTCGGCCGTTTCTCGGGACGCGAACAACCCATACACTGCAGATCCGGAGCCCGAGAGAGAGGCATGAAACGCCCCTTCCCCCGCCAAGACACTTTTTACCTGTGCCAGTTCGGGATGCTGCGGAAAAACGACACTTTCAAAGTCGTTTGCGATCCCGGTACGGACAAGGTCGAGAAGTAGGGTCTCGGCCCGGCCCCCACCCTCACTGGCAGGGACACCGGAAGTGCTCCTCCCGGCTTCATTCGGCCGGGAACATAAATCTTGCAGGCCCAGAAATACCGCTGAGCTGAACAGATTGATTCTATCGGAGGGAGCAGGAACCGTCAATTTGGTTGCGGCGGGCAGGTTGTCCCAGTCGGCGAAGGCTTGCGGAGTGGAAACCGCCACCCGAGGTGTCGCCAGGACGCAAAAGGACGAAGGAGGCTCGGGTAACGGATAGACTTCCTCGCCCCTGCCTACTCCCAGTACGGTGCCACCGATCAGGAACAGCGGCAGGTCGGAGCCGACTTCCGCCGCCAGACGAAGCCGATCGGAGACTGGGATTTCGCGGCGTACTTCGCGTTCCAGCGCCAGCAGAGCAGCCACTGCATTGGACGAAGCGCCGCCCAGCCCGCCCCGAATCGGGAGCCGCTTCTCAATGTTGATTCGCACGTGGCGCTTGACGCCTAGTTGCGTCATTGCCCGTTCCGTCAGCCGCCAGCAGGTGTTGGTCTGGTCGCAAGGGACCCCCGGGGCAGCACAGCGCAGTTCAATTCCTTCACCTTCGCTTACCGCGACCGTGACGCGATCGTGCAAATCGATGGTCTGATAGACGGTACGCAGTTCATGAAAGCCGTCGCCACGCCGGGTGCCAATACAAAGGCCGATATTGATCTTGGCGAAGGAGCGCACGGTGGTAGGCATGCAGGAGGATTGTACAAAATCAGGTCAGTGGGACCGAGTTTCTGAAAGGACGTCTACGCTTCGAGAAGTCCAGCGCCCACAGGGCAAAACGGCCGAACCGCGTTGGCGATTCGGCCGGAGAGACAGTTCAGGCAGCGTTTAGAAAGACAATTTCAATGCGAACTGGATCTGCCGGGGAGGCCGCGCCGCGGTCAAGAACCCATACTGCGAGGCGCCCAGCACGGTGGAGTTGTTGCTCTCCTGCGGGCCCGATTTGGAGAGCAGGAAATTAGTGTGGTTGGGGAAGTTGAAAAACTCGCTGCGGAACTCCAGCTTGGTGCGCTCTGTCACTTGGAAGATTTTGAAGATGGAAGCATCCCACTCCTGGAATCCAGGCCCCAAAATGGAGTTGCGGGCGGCGTTTCCGAACGAGCCTTCCGGGGGGTCCACGAAGGCGCAGGTGTTGAAGAACGTTCCCGGCTGGCAGTGCGGGCTGCTGTTGGGGTCGGCTACTACATTGGGAAATTGCGGGTAGCCATCGGAATTGGAGAACGTGGCATTGCCGTCGTTCGGGCTATACCAGTTGCCCGAGGAGATGGTAGTAATGCCCGCCACCTGCCAGCCACCCAGGATTTGCTGCTCGGCTCCGCTGGCGCCGCTCAGGAAGCGCTTGCCGTGGCCGATGGGCAATTCGTACATGTAGCTGAGCGTGAAGCGGTGGCGCACATCGAAGGAGGCGTGGCCCCACTCCCATTCGGGGTGCTTGAACCAGCGGAAGCCATCATTGTTTTGCGAGTTCAGGTTGGCGTTGGACGCATTGTCCTCGGCGTTGGACCAGGTGTAGCTGGCCAACATGGAAAAGCCATGCGTGAAACGCTTCTCCAGCCGGGTCTGCAGGGAGTTGTACTTGGAGCCGCCGTCCGACGCGAACAGGTTGATGCCCGCGTCAATGAGCGGCACTGGCCTCCGGGGGGCGAAGGCAGCGTTGGGGTTGGGCGAAGGATCCGCCTGGTTCCCATTGTAAAAAGTGAACAGCTTGTTGCCCTTCGACCCGGCATACGTAACCTGCAGCATGGTGCTGCCGCCTAACTCCCGTTCGATCCCAAAGTTCCACTGCTGCATGTAGGGCGTGACCAGCCGCG
>DATGIY010000314.1:0-5541 GCA_035295475.1 Terriglobales bacterium | reverse complement strand
CAAAACTTGCCATGACTTTCCTCCTCGATTGGTTACCAGGATAAAGGTCGTGGCACGAGATTTCCGTGACAGAAGTCATCCCAGCTGCGATTTTTTCTAAGGCTTGCAGGCGCAGGGGTTACTTCGGATTGGCGGCGGGCGTCTCAGCGCTCGCCTTCACCAGGCTCTCTACCGAAGCGGCTACGGGCAGCAGCAATTGCGCCGGTCCAGGTTTCATGGCTTGCAGCAGGTTCACGCGGCTGCTGGCCCACCCGGCAGGGGGCCTTTGCTTCTGGACGAAGTAGTTGAGCGCCTGCAGCCCTGTATCGCCCACCACGGCGAGATTGCGGGATAAAGGAGCAACCTCCTTGAGCAGGAAAGAGCGCTCGATGATCGGTTGTAATGCGGCATCGTTGTCCCGCCACTGTGCCATCAAAGTACGCGCCTTGACGTAGGTTTCGGGACTGGCTCGTCCGGAAATAATCTGCTGTACCATGCCGGCGAATTCTCTGGCCGCCTCGCTTTCCGGTGGAACCGTATCCACCAGGCGGTTCAACGGCGTGAAGCTGGTGGCGGGAGTAGCCGCCAGTTCTTCCCGGGTATAGTCCTTGACCGGTTCCACCACGCTGGCCAGCACCTGGAGTGGCGCCATATTGTCGCTGCCTGCCAGGCGATGCAGCATGACGTAGTAGCTGGATTTATGGCTCATGTTCAGCCACTCCAGCCAGGTGCTGATCGCGTCCAGCCGCTGGTACATGGAATCCACGTCGCGTACGTTCTGCGGCGACCACAAGCGTTCGGCGATGACCGCGGCCCGCGGCCACAGGCGCTCGTCTAAATTTTCCGGCGAAACATACTCCGACCACAAACACGCTTCGCCGCCCAGAATTCTCTTGCTCTCTTCCGGCGTAAGATTCGCGGTCGGTCCGGTCAGCGGGTCCACGGCGTAGTGCTGCGCCGCCGGCCACATCAGGTCGAGGTAGTAGCCGCTGGAAAGCAGCCCGCGATAACCCTGCTTGGCCGCCTGCGCCAGCGACTCCTGGCCCCGCCAGGACTGAATCACGATGCTCTTGGGCATGTCAGGCCGGAGGATTTCGTCCCAGCCAATCATGATCTTATGGTGCTTGCTGACAATCTTCTGCAGGTGAGAATTGAAGTAAGCCTGTAGGTCCGCGTCGTTCTTGATTCCGTGCGCCCGCATGAAACCCTGGATCTTGGGATTTGCGTCCCACTGCTTTCCGTTGACTTCGTCGCCGCCGATATGGAAGTAGTGGTCGGGAAACAAGCCGGCCATCTCATCTACGAACTTGTCGAGAAACTTGTAGGTGCTGTCCCGTGTGGGATCCATTGCCGGATTGTGGATGCCCCAGGTGCGTTCGATGTGGTAGGGACCGGGGCCGCTGGCCAGTTCCGGGTAGCCGACGAACCAGGAGATACTGTGTCCGGGTATATCGAACTCCGGGATCACGCGAATGCCGCGATCGGCGGCGTAAGCAATCAGCTCGCGAATCTGCTCCTGGGTGTAGTACTGCCCGTCAGAGCCCTGTTCTTGCAGCTTGGGAAAAGTCTTGCTCTCCACCCGGAAGCCCTGATCGTCCGAAAGGTGGAGATGAAGCACATTCAGTTTTACGGCTTCCATGCCATCAAGGCTGCGCTCGATGGCGCTCACGGGCTCGAAACGGCGAGCCACGTCCAGCATCAGGCCACGCCAGGGAAAGCGCGGCTGATCGTGGATCACCACCGCCGGTACCGCAAAACCTGCCGCCGAGGGCTGCACCAGCTGTAGAAAAGTCTGTAGTCCATGCAGCGCTCCCAGGGTGGTTGCCGCCTTCAGCTTGGCCCCGGAAGGGGTCACCTGGAGTTCATAGGACTCGTCTTCTCCCAGCTCCGGATACTCTTTGCTGGCTCGTGCGGCATCTATGACTAGCACAGCCTTGGACGCATCCGCCATGGGGGCATTCAACCTCATGCCCGTCTGTCGCGACAGGTGATCGAGAAATCGCGTGGCTGCCCGCTCCATTCGGGCGTCCACATGCCCGTTGAAGCCGACCGCAAAGGACTGTGTGATCAGCAGCTCTCCGCTGCCCAATTGCATGCTCTGGGGCAGCGGCATCAGTTCCAGGCGTGGTTGCGAGGGTTCAGCGATACCCGGCACAAATACCAGGCTCATCAGAAAAACCAGGAGCGGTTTGGGCATTGCGAAGGCAGGTCTCCCCTGAAGTCAGAAGGGGCAGGATATAAAGCTCTGCTTCCCGCGGCAAGAGTACTTCCTTCGCCCCCGGCAAACACCTATAAATTCGGACAAAACCTGGTCAAATCAAGGCGTAAACGGCAGATTCTTCATGTACCACATCAAAGTTTGCACCGCCCGCCACATCAGGCCGCTCCGCCCACGATCTGGAAAAAGCGAATAATGCTCTCGATCCCCCGATAAAAATTAGGGATGTGGAATTTCTCGTTCGGAGCGTGCAGGTTATCGTCCGGCAGTCCGAATCCCATCATCACGCTGGGAATTTTCAAGGCTTTCTCGAAATCGGCCACGATCGGAATGGAGCCGCCGGAGCGGATATAGACCGTGTCCTTCTTGAACACATCGTGCATGGCCTGCGCCGAAGCCTTGATGTACTTGTTGTCGGTGCTGACCACGATGGGATCGGCAATGCTCCACTGCTTGATTTTGACCTCGATGCCCTTGGGCACGATTGACTGCACGAACTCGTTATACAGCTTCCAGATTTCGTCCGGCCGCTGGTCAGGCACCAGGCGCATGGAAACTTTGGCGTTGGCCCGCGCCGGGATCACGGTCTTGGCGCCATAGCCGGTGAAGCCGCCCGGCATGCCGTGCACTTCCAGCGTGGGCCGCGCCCATGTGCGATACAGCACCGAGTATCCTGGCTCCCCGGTCAGCACCTTGGAGCCGACTTCGGTCTTGCGGTAATGCTCTTCGTTGAACGGCAGGCGTTCCCAGGCTTTCAGCTCGTCCGCGGTTGGCTTTTCCACGCGATCGTAAAAATGAGGAATCAGCACCTTGCCACTTTCATCTTTCAATTTGCTGATGATGCGGACCAGGGCTTCGAACGGATTGGGGGCGGCCCCGCCGTAAACGCCCGAGTGCAGGTCCGTCATCGGCCCGCTGGCTTCCAATTCGGTGTAGCACATGCCGCGCAGGCCGACGCACAGGCTGGGCGTCTCCGGCGCAAACATTTCGGTGTCGGACACCAGGGCAAAATCCGACTTCAGCCGGTCGGGATGCTCCTTCACGAATGCTGCAATCGATTCACCACCCACTTCCTCCTCGCCCTCGATCAGCAGGCGCACGTTCAACGGCAGCTTGCCGTTGCCCGTCTTCATCAGCGCCTCCAGCGCTTTCAGGTGCATGTACATCTGCCCCTTGTCGTCCACGGCGCCGCGGGCGTAGAGGTTCTGGTTGCGTTCCGTGGGATCGAAGGGCGGGGATTTCCACTCGTCCAGAGGATCCGGGGGCTGCACATCGTAATGGCCGTAGCACAGCGCGGTCGGTTTGCCGGCGGCGTGCAGCCAGTCGCCATACACCAGGGGATGGCCCTCGGTCTTGATGACCTCCACGTGCTCTAATCCGATGCGCTTCATTTCCGCGGCCACGAAATCCGCGGCTCGGCGCACATCATCTTTATGGTCGGGCAGAGTGCTTACGCTGGGAATGCGCAACAGATCTTTCAGTTCGCTTAGAAAACGCTGCTGGTTCTGACGGGCATAATCAACGGCGGCAGTGGACATAAGCCCTCTCCCTGATCAGAGTTGTTGGATTGACTTCAAAACCCCAAAGTATAACCGAAGGCAACAGGCCCCCGCTGTGACAAGCGCCTTGCGGAAGGGCAGCCTGGCGAATAGTCTCACCTCATGGGTTCTCCCACCCTGAAAGTGAATTGGCCGTGGCCGGCGCAACTGGACGCCCTGTCAGCAGCGGGAAAATATCATGCCTTGCTGCTGGAGAACGATCGCGTTCGCGTGCTTGAAACCCACATTCCCGCGGGCCATAGCACGCCCTTGCACACCCATTGCTGGCCCAGCTTGCTGTACCTGGTCAACTTCAGCCACTTCATCCGCCGGGATGAGCGTGGAAACGTGCTCCTTGACACCCGGATGCTGCCGGATTCCGGCAAACTTCCCGGTGTACAGTGGTCGGAACCTATGCCGCCCCACACGGTCGAGAATGTGGGCGCAGGCGAACTGCGGGTTATTAACTTCGAACTCAAGGATTAGACCGAGTCGGTCGCTTAACTCTCCGTGAGTTCGTACGACGACGTGATCTGCATGGCCGGCAGCAAAGTCCGATACACCGGGCATTTCTGGGCATAGATGCCGTGTACGCGCTCGACCGTGGATCTTTGCTCTTCCGCTGCACGCAAGCGGAAACTCACATGCACACGGCGGATCACCAGTACGCCGGCATCATCTTCTATTTCTCCCCGCGCTTCCGCGGTGAGCCGTCCCTCGCTGGCATTGATTTTGCGCGCTTCCAGCGCGCCTCCAAAGGTTCCCAGCATTCAACCGCCAAGCGCCGCGACCACATAGTCCAGGGTGGCGGCATGGGATTCCGCCAGTCGGCTGGGATCTACGCCATAGTGCTGGGCGATGGCGCCGTGAACGCTGAACGTCACCGGCTGCGATTCCCCCGGCAAATGGGCCACGCGTAGCGGCCCGCTGCGGCGCTCCAGGCGCACGTGAGAGACATAAACCGGCTCACTCATGGATTCTCCTTCTCCCCTGGCGGGGTGTGGCCACTTAATCAGTTTGCGAAACGCGCGGGCGAAAAAGCTGTCATGTCGAATTCTGGTTTCGCGCCGCGCACGATTTGGGTCATCAACAACGCGGTGATCGGTGTCAGCAAAATACCATCGCGAAAGTGTCCCACGGCCACAAAATAGCCGGGCAGGGAAGTGGCCCCCAGAATCGGCAGATTATCGGGCGTTCCGGGACGCAGACCGGCCCACGCTTCCAGCATTCGTGCCTGCCCGAGTTCCGGAGCCAGGTTGGCCGCCGCCTGGTGTAGGCGCTGAATCGTTACCGCATCGGTGCGCTTGTCGAAGCCCGCTTCTTCCACCGTAGCTCCAATCAGGATCCGCCCGTCGCTGCGCGGCACCAGGTAGGCGCCCGGCCCGCGCACCACGTGGCGCAGGAAATCTCGCCGTGGCGGGATCACCGACAGCATCTGCCCCTTAACAGGACGCGTAGGCGCCGCGGGAGCATCTTTGATCTGGCTCGCCCAGGCGCCCGCACAGTTGACCACGACCGCTGCCGAAAAATGGGTCCGTGCGGTTTTGACCCCGGTGGCACGGCCATTGGTCACTTGAACCTGCACTGCGGCAGCGCCGGTGGCTATTTCGATATCGCGATGTTTAGCGGCTTTCAGGGCCGCCGCTGTCAGAGCGCGCGGATCCACGCTGGCTTCCGGCCAGAATTCTGCTTGACTGGCCACGCCCGCCAGACAAGGTTCCATCTTTTTTATTTGCTCGGGTTCGAGTGGCTGAGAGTCACGGCACAGGGATGCCCCGTCGGGATCGAGGATGATCGAGCCTTGCC
>DATGIY010000313.1:0-5590 GCA_035295475.1 Terriglobales bacterium | reverse complement strand
GAGCCCAGGTTCTCCGGCTTCAGCCCCAGCATCTGCTTAACCTGATTAATGCTAGGCGTTCCTGGTCCCAAGCAATTCGGGGTATCGATGCAATGCAGGATGAAGGAGGAATAGAGCGGCGATTCGCCGCGCCGCTGCCCTTCGAATCCCAGGAAGTAGAAATTCTTCTCCTTACGGATGGGGCCGCCCATTTCCCCTCCGAACTGGTTGGAGCGCAGGGTGTTGAAGCCGGGGGCTGAGAGCAGGTTCTTGCCATTCAAGTCGTTGTTGCGAAAATATTCGTAGACGGAGCCGTGAACATCATTGGTGCCGGACTTGGTGACCGTGTTGACCACCGACCCCAGGTTGCGCCCATTATCCGCGGTATAGGGGCTGTCCACCACGCGAAACTCCTGCACCCAGTCCTGCGAAGGGCTGACCCGCTGCACCCCTGAGATACTGGTGGTGTAATCAATGCCATCGAGGCCAAAAAACGAGCTGTGGCTTTCGCGGATGCCGCCAAAGCTCAGCTTGAGCACGGTTTCCGTGAACGGCGACTGCGAACCGACCGCGGTGCTGCGGCCCACATCTACGCTGGGCGTGAGCAGAACAAAATCAATGAAATCACGTCCCGAGATAGGCAGATCGTTGATTTTGGGGGTGTCAATCACCTGACTGACTTCCGACTGCTCGGTATCAATGCCTTGCGCCGTCTCCTCTACCTCTACTTCCTGCTGGACAGTAATTCCCAAGCTGACCGTGAGCGAAGCCGTCTGCCCAACCGTAAGCGTGACCGGCATTTTCAGGGGCGTGAAGCCCTTGGTTTCCGCTGTCAATTGATAGGTGCCCGCCGGCAACCCGGGGATGACCGAAAGCCCGTGCGATTCCGTGACGTCGCGGCGCACTGCTCCCGTCTGCGTATTTTTCACCGTGACTGTGGCGCCGGCGATCACCGCACCTGTCTGGTCTTGTACTGTGACTTTCAGTGTCGCCAGTTCCTGCGCGGTTGCGAACACAGAAAACAGAATGATTGCCCATGCGAGGCCCAGCAGGCGAAGCGAATTTCGGCGCATTTATCCCCCTCGAAATTCAAACGTCGGTTCGCAGCACGTAGAAAGTTTTGTGTGAAAGCGACAACACGGCATTATCGGAAAATGCGCTCCAGCCAGCACCTCGCTAACTGGTTTACTACCCAGCATTCACCCCACGCGAATACTGAGCGAAAATAATTTCGAAATATTGCGGAATAATTTCTGCGGGGCCGGCAATCACTCTGTCAACAACAGGTGATTGCAAAGACTTTGCCGCAACAGGCCGCTTATTCAACAACGCGGCAAAATCATTGTCAAGGGCCTGGGCGGAAATTTGGCGGTCCGATGGCCTAGGAACGCACTGTATCGTTGAGATTCACAACACCGCTGTCCGGTCGTCGTCGAGCTTCAAACTGCGGCCGCCCCCATGCCGGTGATGAGTTTTTCCGCTTCTTTGGCATCAAACCACCAAGGCGCGTAATCGGGCGGGTTGTTGAAGCCGTTCGTGATGCGGCTGGCGAGACGCGGAATCTGGCTGGCTGCCCCCATCAGTTGCAGGATTTGCGGTTCGGGTGGAACGAGCAGGGAATTGGTCCAGCGGGTCACCCATTGTGCATAATCCCAGAAAGCGTCGAATGTTTGCTGCATCCAGGCCGCATCGAAAGGCTTGTTGCCCCGCTCCAGAATGCGCTTCAGGTAAATCGCTGCCGCCTTGCTGGCGGTGTTTGAGCCTTGCCCGGTAATGGGATCGTTAGTGCAGACCACATCGGCCATACCCAGGACCAGTTTGCCATTGGCCAGCTTGCAGATGGGCTTGCGCACCGTGGGCGCGAAGCGGCCGGTGAGGATGCCGTTGTCGTCGGTGAGTTCCACATCGCGGCAGCGGTCCCCCTCCAGCGGCATCAGCGTATCCAGAATCCATTTGCTTTTGGCCAGATGCTGTTCCGGCGTCTTCACGTCTCCCCAGCAATCCATGGGCCCGCCCGGCACGCCCTCAAACACCATGATTTCGCAAGGTCCGGTTGTGGTCAGAGCGGGAAAGACGAAGTATTCGCCTACGCCGGGGATCAGGTTGAATGAAACGGCGGTAAACGGCTGACGCGGCACCATGCCTTTCACGTAAGTGAGCGCCAGTGCCCGCATGGGCTGGTCGAAAGGAGATTTGGCCGCGTCGCCCTCGAACATGCGGTTGATCTCGCCCTTGCCCGCAGCTACGATCACCAGGTCATTGCTCTTGCCGTATTCCTCAACCTCCTTAGGGCCAGCATCCTGGATGACAAGATTGCCGCCGCGCTTGGCGAACTCCTTCATCCACCCCGAGAACTTCACCCGCTGGTCTACCGACTGGCCGTAGTGGTCCAGCTTCGCCTCCCAGAACAGCGCTTTACTCCGGTCTGGGCCGGGAATCGTGAAAGCGATTCCCTCGGTAATCGGACACTTCTTTTCCCAGAAGTTGATACCCAGGTCGCGCTCGTTCTGCAGCGAATCGTGAAACATGAATTGGCTGGATGTGACCCGCCCCTGGAAAATCTGTTCCGGCGTGCGGTTGGACACCACGGTGACTTCATACTTGGACTGCAGCAGACCCAACGCCAGTTGCAGGCCTGATTGACCGCCTCCGATGATCGCCACTTTGCGCATGTGTTCGCTCCTCTGGAGTTTCGGGCATTTGAAAGCGCGAGCACTGCCACGACAGGGTGCCTACTATACCCCCAATCGCGGTGACCCGGCAAAATCCAAGCGGCCGCCATGCTTGGGCCCGCGGCGCGCACACTTGTTCGCCAGCGAGCGCCGTGATACGGTTTGCCTTCCTCGAACCGCATTCAGCATGGAGCACCACATGGACGGACTGAAAGGCAAGGTAAGCATCGTCACCGGAGGGGCGACTCTGATCGGCGCGGCGGTGGTGCGCGCCTTTCAGAGGGAAGGCGCCAAAGCGGTGATCGCCGATATCAATGAACAGGCCGGCGAGGCAGTCGCCAAACAGGCCGGCAAGGATGTGCTCTTCGTAAAAACCGATCTCGCCGACGATGCCCAGATTGCCGCCTGCGTTAAGCGCGCCGTCTCTACCTTCGGCGGCGTGGATTTTCTCGTCAACCTGGCCTGCGTTTATATTGACGACGCTCTCAACTCCACGCGCAAGGATTGGCTCGACAGCTACAACGTGAACGTGGTGGGAGGTGTGATGATGCTGAAGGCGGTGCGGCCGCACATGGTCAAGCGGGGCGGCGGCGCAGTGGTCAACTTCGGCAGCATCAGCGCCAAGGTCGCGCAGACCGGCCGCTGGCTTTACCCGGTGACCAAGGCCGCGATCCTGCAGCTTACCCGCAACGAGGCCATGGACCTGGCCGCCGACAAGATTCGCGTCAACTCCGTTTCTCCCGGCTGGACCTGGTGCCGACTGATGGACGATCTCACCCACGGCGACAAAGCCAAGACCAACCGCGTGGGCGGTCCCTTCCATCTGCTGGGCCGAGTCGGAGAGCCGGATGAGGTGGCGCAGGCCGTTTTGTTTCTCTGCTCCAGCCACGCTTCTTTCATTACCGGCACCGATCTGGCGGTGGATGGCGGCTATTCCGCCATGGGCCCGGAGATGGCCGCTCCCGCCATTCCCAAGCTGATGGAATAAACTCGTTCTTCCGCATGGAGCGCATTGCCATCGTCGGCGCCGGGCAAGCGGGCTTGCAGCTCGCACTCGGGCTGCTCGCCAACGGCTTCCAGGTCACGCTCTTCTCCGATCGCTCCGCCCAGGAGATCCACGACGGCTACGTCATGTCCAGCCAGTGCATGTTTGATTCCGCGCTCGAGATCGAACGCAGCCTCAAACTGAACTATTGGGAAGAAGAATGCCCCCGGGTGGAGGGCATCGCCTTTGCTGTGCCCGACGGCGTCGGGGGCAAGAGCCTGGATTGGGTTGCGCGCCTGGATGACTACGCCCAATCTGTGGATCAGCGCCTCAAGATTCCGCACTGGATGCGTGAATTCGAAAATCGCGGCGGAACTCTCAAGGTTCAGACCGTAACCGAGGAAGACCTCGAAGCCTGCGCGCGCAGTCATGATCTGGTCATCGTCGCGAGCGGCAAGGGGCCTCTCGCCGGCGTCTTCCCGCGCCATCCCGCCCGTTCTCCTTTTTCCGAACCGCAGCGTGCCCTGGCGCTCACCTATGTGCGCAACCTGCGGGCGCGACGTCCGTACCCCGCGGTGTGCTTCAACCTGATTCCTAATGTCGGCGAGTATTTTGTTTTCCCCGCCCTGACCACTTCCGGGCCCTGCGAAATCATGGTCTTTGAAGGCATTCCCAACGGGCCCATGGACTGCTGGGATGATGTGAAATCGCCTGCTGAGCACCTCGCCCGCAGCAAACGCGTCTTGGAAACTTTTCTGCCTTGGGAAGCGGAACGCTGCGCGGATATCGAGTTAACTGACGACCATGGCGTGCTAACCGGCCGCGTTACTCCGGTTGTCCGTCAACCCGTGTGCATGCTCCCTTCGGGAAATGCGCTGCTGGGCATGGCTGACGCCGTGGTCCTCAACGATCCCATTACAGGCCAGGGATCGAACAACGCTGCCCGCTGCGCCGAAATTTACCTGGAAAGCATCCTCGAGCGGCGGGACAAGCCCGCCGACGTGGAATGGATGCGGCAGACGTTTGAGCGCTATTGGACGGGCTACGCCCAGTGGGTGGTGAACTGGACCAATCTGCTGCTCCAGCCGCCGGGCCATGTGCTTAAGTTGCTGGACTGCGCCGGCAGGATCAAGACGGTGGGCGCCGCCGTGGTTAATGGTTTCGATGATCCGCGCACCCTTTTTCCCTGGTTCATGGAGCCGGCGCAATCGGAACGGTTCATCCGCCAGGAAGCCAAGGCCGTGTCCGATCGCCTGGACCGGCGCGATTTCCGCCGCGCCCTCGGCCAATTCGCCACCGGCGTAACCGTGGTGACCGCACGCACCCCTGACGGGCGTAAAGTGGGGGTGACGGTGAATTCCTTTTCTTCCGTCTCTCTCGACCCTCCACTGGTGCTCTGGAGCTTATCGCGGCAAGCGCCCAGCCTGGCCGACTTCACCCACGCCGCCTACTTTGTCGTCAATATCCTGGCCGCCAATCAGCACCATCTTTCGCGGCAATTCTCCACTCCGCTGCCCGACAAATTTTCCGGAGTTGAATTTACCGAAGGTCCCGGCGCCGTGCCTCTGCTCAGCGGCGCGAACGCGCACTTCGTTTGCCGCAATGTCCGGCAATATGACGGCGGCGATCACGTCATTTTTCTTGGCGAAGTGGAAGACTACAAGTACACCGATGGTGAGCCTCTGGTGTTTCATTCTGGCCGTTACCGCCTGGCCACCCGCCATCCTGATATTCCGGAATAGCCGCGCCACGTATGTGCAGCCGCCGTAGGCATTTGGCGGCCCGGCGCAGACAGGTGAATTTCAAACACCGCGCTGGCCGCGGAAGCGGATGATTTTTCTGCGGTCGCGCTTGGAAGGCCGGCCCTGGGGAGCCGGGTTGTAAGTCACCCCGGCCCTGCGCTCCTGGGCCGTCTTGATGCGCAATTGGCGGCTGGATTCGGTTTCGCGGTAAA
>DATGIY010000312.1:0-3675 GCA_035295475.1 Terriglobales bacterium | reverse complement strand
AGTTCTGCCTCCTGGAACGCCTGCTTCTGCTGGTCGAATTGAAGTTGGGCCTTGATGACGTCACTGCGGGCCACTTCCCCGCCCTGCTCCAGCTGCTTGCTGATATCGAAGAAGTGCCGCGCCTGCTCGAATACCTGCTGCGCGGTGGCGTATTCGCGCTGGGCCACAATCAGCCCGTAATACAGGTTCGTTACCGTAACCGTGAGCCCGCGGCGGGCAATCTCTGCTTTCGCTTGCGCGATGGCCGCGGCCGCCGCCGCCCGCTTATAGGGCGAGAAGCTGAAGAAGCCGGGAGAAAAATCCTGGTGTACTACGCCCCACACGCGATAGACATGCACGCCGTCGTTGGTGACAAAGCGGCCGCTGGCCAGTCGGCCGTTGCCTTGCGTCCCCAGATATTGTTGCTCATAGCTGAGCGAGGGCAGCAGCGCGGCGCGAGCCTGCACCCGGTCCTCATTGGCCACCTTGGCGTCGGTCACCGCGGAAAGATATTGGGAATAATTCCGGCGTGCGCGCGCTATCGCATCCTGCAGGGTGATGGTGACGGGAGGACCGCTTTGCCCGGGAGTTCCCGGCTCCACCAGCTGGACGCCAGGCGGAATGACCACCGGAGAGGTGGAATTCGCGCTACCCTCTTGAGCGCCAGATGACGACGCTAGTGTCGCTGCCTGTTCCGCACCTGCCCCCTCTTGTCCCGCCGCCAGGCTAACCGCCAGAGTGCAAAGCAGAGTGATGGTTGCCGCTCGATACACGCCCGCATCCCTCCAAACCGCGCTACTGTAGCCGGAAAGAGATTAAGGCAACCTTAACCGGCAAACCGCCTCACTGGCTGGCGCCACTCTTCAAATACTCAGATGGAATGGGGTTGTCGGGCCGCTCGGAATCCCAGGAGATTGTCAGGATCCACCAGCGGCTGCCGTCATAAAGCAGCTCCACGCTGTTGATCCCGCGCTCAAACGGTTCGCCCTTGGGATCGCGGCGCGAGGCGTAGGTCGTGAAAACGTGCGCGACATTGCCAAAGCGCTCCGTCTGCCGGGCGACTTCCGACTCGTAAAACGCGTGTTGCTGAAAGTAGGGCGTGGCGCCGTGCACGTAGTCGTCCGGCGTCATCACCGCGCAGCGGATTTCACCGTTCTTGTGAATAACCGTGGCCAGCGTGGCCTGGGAAAAGAACAGGGCGTGAAAACGCGCCCAGTTGCGCGCCGCCCCGGCCGGCCCCGAGATCACGTCGTACATGGCGTGGATGATGGAGTCGATTGACTTGCCGTCTTCCGCGAACGGCGCCGCCGATGGCGACGGAGCATTCTGGGCCGCGGCTGTTACACAAAGGATGAAAACAACGAGCGTCGATTTCATGGGAGCTCCCGGGCGGGTGGAGATCAAGGCAAATCGCGACCATATCAGACCGCTTCTCGGCAGACAACAGAACCGCCTACTCTTCGCGGCGGGCCCCCGGCAAACGCGGATTCAGCATGCTGGCCGCCGGCCGCGCCAGCAGCCAGGAAGCAGTCACGTACATAACAAAACATTCCACCGCAAACGGTAGAAAACCCAGGTACCCGGGCGCCGGCATTTCGAAAATCTTCCACTGCTGAAACATGGGAAAAATGTAATGCCATTTGGCGGAGGCCCAGTAATTCCAGAACTCCCACAGCCAGCCGCACACGAATCCGGCAATCAGCAGCGAATAAAAACGCCCGCGCCGGCCGGCGGCAAAGTCTCCGATGATGGAGGGCAACCCCAGACGGAAATTAATGGGATCCAGCAGAAAAATGAATCCCACCCACACCAGGGCGAAGAGATAGGAGGCGACGGCGCCCGGCAAGATCAGGGGCAGGATCAGACATACTGCCCCAAAAAAGATCATCGTGACCCGGGCGCGGAAGGAAAAACGAAGCGGGGCCGCCGGGCGGAACCAGCCGAAGGCTTCCACCAGGTCCGCCGTCTCCAGAATTCCCGGGGTGATCGTGGCAAAGGACCAGCCATAGCCGAGCAGGGCCAGCACTCGACTCATGGGCAAGCCCACGTAAGTCCAGTTGTTCAGCCGCAGGTTGTAACCTTCGAAGATCAGCCACAAGGGAATCGAGAGCAGGGCCATTCTGACCAATTCGCCGGGATCGTCGTGCAGCCGGGAATGCCCGCTGAGGGCCCGCACGGCCGCATCCCCCACCAGGATGTAGCAGGTCCAGGCAATGGGAGTGAAATATGTGGCCACCGGCTCGACGTGGTGGAACATCAGCCACTCGGCCACGGCCAGCGCGGCTAAACCGATCCATCCATAGAGGGCCAGGGGCGCACGCCGGTGCCGCCAGAATTCGAGGACCAGGATGAGAATGGTGACGGACGTAATGGCGAGGCCTACTGCTGTCATCCCCTTCATATTAGCGTTCTCCCGCTGCCCGCCTCCAGCGCTCACAATCAGAGGTGACTTGCCTCACAGATGAGGCGTATGCGGACGCCGACAATGACGTCAGGGATCGGGCGCTGCGCTCAAGTGGTCTTTCGATCGGCTCCCCAATTGAGACCAGACCCCTTCTCTCGGTAGAATTTTGATCGCAGTTATTTTGGGCCGCGGTCCAGCTGGCCAGGCAGGCGGCAAGGAGAGAAATGATGGCAAACAATACCCTCACAGTAACCGACAACCGGACGGGCGCAACCTACACCCTGCCGGTGGAGAATGGGACCATCCGTGCCATGGACCTGCGCCAGATCAAAACCGGCCCTGACGATTTCGGGCTGATGACCTACGACCCTGCTTTTACCAACACGGCCTCCTGCCGCAGCAGCATCACCTTCATCGACGGCGAGCGCGGCATCCTGCGTTATCGCGGCTATCCCATCGAAGTCCTCGCCGAGCACTGCAGCTTCCTGGAAGTCGCTTATCTGCTGATCTGGGGCGAGCTGCCTACCCACGCCCAGATGAAGGATTGGATTTACGAAGTCACACACCACACCATGCTGCACGAGACAGTGAAGAAATTCCTCGAAGGCTTCCGCTACAACGCCCATCCCATGGGCATGTTCGTGAGCACGGTGGCGGCGCTTTCCACGCTGTATCCCGAGGCTAAGCACGTGGAGGATGCGGACAACCGCCGGCATCAGATTCTGCGCCTGATCGGCAAGGTGCCCACCATCGCCGCCTACTGCTATCGCCACAGCAAGGGTTATCCTTACACCTACCCCGACAACGACCTGAGCTACACCGCTAACTTCATGAACATGCTGTGGCGCATGATGGAACCCAAGTACGTGGCCAACCCGGTGCTGGCGCGGGCGCTGGATATTCTGTTCATCCTGCACGCCGACCACGAGCAGAATTGCAGCGCTAACGCCATGCGCTCGGTGGGCAGCGCCCTGACCGATCCCTACTTGACCACGGCGGCCGCGGCGTCGGCACTGGCCGGCCCGCTGCACGGCGGCGCCAATGAGGCGGTGCTGCGCATGCTCGATGAAATCGGCTCCAAGCAGAATGTGCCCGCCTACATCAAGCGCATCAAGGAAGGACACAGCAAGCTCATGGGATTCGGGCACCGCGTCTACAAGAATTACGATCCCCGCGCCAAGATCATCAAGTGGACGGCGGAGCGCGTCTTCGAAGCTACCGGCCGCAATCCCAAGCTGGATATCGCTCTGGAACTGGAACGCATCGCCCTGGAAGATGAATACTTCATCAAG
>DATGIY010000311.1:0-2597 GCA_035295475.1 Terriglobales bacterium | reverse complement strand
AGCAAGGGAGCGTTAGACACCACGGGCGTGAACGGCAGCCCGGAGTAGAAGGTGCTGATGCCGCTGAATACCCAACCACCCAGAAGAAGATCCAGCGGTTTGCTGGCGCTGCTGCCCCAGTGCTGGCCGTGCCCGTACGGCAGTTGATACACATGAGCGATGCTCAGCGCGTGGGTGCGGTCGAAGTTGGCCGGGCCATGGTCCTGCCACCAGTTCAGGTTATTGGCGAAAACACCGCCAGTTTCCGTATTCGCCATCGCCTTGGAATAGGTATAAGTGACCAGCAGGTCCAGCCCGCGCGCCGCGCGTTTTTGCAGCTTCGCCTGCAGCGCGTTGTAGCTGGAATTGTCACAGTTGCAGGTCTCGTAGATGCCTTGCGTCAGATCGCGGCCTGGAAAGTGGCTGACGAAGTAACGCCGCGCATCCAGGTTGGCGCAGCCATTGGGATCGTTCGGATTGGGATCGCTGAGCAGGCAATTGGGCGAAGGCGTAGCCGCCTGATTGATGTTGGGATTCACGAACAGGTGGCGGCCCACGTTGCCCACGTAACCGATTTCCGCGGTCAGTGTGGGAGTGAATTCATGCTGCACGGTGAGGTTATAAGAATCGGCCAGCGGAATGCGATAAGAGCTCGGCGGGTTAAAGAAGTAGAACACATTCAGACCTGACGGCAGCGGATACCGTCCGGTGTTGACGTTGGCCGGATTCTGAGGAACCGGCGGCCCGTTCAGCAGGCTGAAAACCGGGGTATAGGGGTTGGGAGCGGTGACCGATTGCGGATTGGTGATGGGAGGATCGTAATCCGGCGCCTGCCCGAACACGGCTCCCAGTCCCGCCGGACTGAAGCTGCGCCCGTAGCCGGCGCGAATCACCGTGCGTTCCCGCAGCTGATAGGCAATGCCCAGGCGTGGAGCAAAACCCAGGTTGTAGGGCTTCACGCCCATGTTGGCAGGAGTCGACCCTAGTCCAGCCACCAGAACGTCAGCGGTCGTGGGATCAAAGCTGCCGGCGCCGCCCGGGCTGGCCGCGGTCTGCGGCAAATAATTTTCGTAGCGCAACCCATAAGTGATGGTCAGCTTGCGCGTGGCTCGCCAGGTATCCTGACCGTAAAAGAACAGTCGTGTTTGCCGCAGCCCAGGATGGAAGCCGATGCCAGTAAAATAGCGTGAAAAGTTATTTGGCTGGGCAAGCAAGAAGGAAGCCAGAGCGGCGCCGGTGGTCGCGCCCGAGGCGGCCCCAATCTGATCCACGGTGGCATTGCCGGTCACCGAGTCATCAAAAGTGATTTCCCCCGAGCGATGCGAGTCGCTGGGGATGCGTTGCTGCTGGTCGCGGCGAATATCCGCGCCCCACCCGATGGTGTGGTTGCCGCGCATCTTGGTCCAGTTGTTAACCCACTGGAACTGATTTTCGGTTTCCTTCAGCGGGCAGTTGCACTGGTTAACGCCCAGCGCATAGCCGAAATTAAAGCCGCCGTTGCCGTTGATGTAGAAAGCGGGCATGCCGCTGGTTTCCACCGTCCCCAGGTTCAGTCCGGGGAACCCCGCATCTGCCGCGGGCGTGGTGCCTACGCCGTTGGGCTGCACGCGAATGCGATACCGGAAAGCGCCAAAGCGGAAATCGGTGATCAACGTATTGCTGATGGTATAGGTGGCACCCAGAGCCAGGCTCTGGTTGCGGTCCACCGAATCGCCGGCGAAGTTGATGCCATTCAGCGCCGGCCCGCCGGCGATTTCGCCGTAGGCGCCGGGAGCGAACAAGTTGAAGTCCGCCAGCGTGTAGCGGCCAAAGATGTGCATCTTCTCCGAGTAGTTGTAGTCAATACGCCCATCCACCTGGTCGCTGCTGAACCGCTCGCCACCAGTGGCAATGTAATTGTTGAAGATCTGTCCCGGGGCTGCATTCGGCTCAGGAAGGAACTTCATGATGTTGCTGACCGCCCCAGCGACAGGAATTACGTTCACTTGCCCGCCGGTAGTTATGGCTTGCCGCCCGGAGCCGTCGGGATTACCGGTATTAGGAGCGAATACCATGCCCGACTGTGCCTGCACCAGACCACCCTCCGTGGTGGGCACCATGACCGCGTTGCTCGCGGCGCAAGGCGAAGCGGAGGTGGTTCCGTCCGCGCAGATGTAATTGCCCAGCAGCGCTTGCAAGTTGCCGGAACGTTCCGCGTCGGTGGGCACGGTGGTTACCGTGGAAGCCGTGCGCCGCCGCCGTGTGCCCTGATAATCGGCGAAAAAGAACAGCTTGTCTTTCTTGATCGGGCCGCCGAAGGACCCGCCAAACTGGTTCCAGCGCAAAGGCAGGCTCAACCCGGAAAAGCGGTCCTGGGCATTGAAAAAGTCGTTGCGCAGAAACTCGAATCCGCTGCCGTGAAACTGATTGGTTCCCGACTTGGTAGTCGCCTGCAGAAGCGCGCCCGACACCGAGCCAAACTGCGCGTCGTAATTGCTGGTCGTAACCTTGAATTCCTGCAGCGAATCGATGTTGGGATTAATAACCGCAATACCCAGAATCGGGCTGTTGTTTTCGGTTCCGTCGAGCAGAAAGCCGTTGCCGGTGAATTGCTGCCCGTTGACGTCGATCTGCAAGCC
>DATGIY010000310.1:0-2528 GCA_035295475.1 Terriglobales bacterium | reverse complement strand
ATGGCGCTTCCGGTCAAATCGAGAAAGTGCCCCATCGAGAACATGTAAGAGTCGGTGTTGGTGGTGAGGACGTCCGCCAACTCAGTGCCTGGCACTGGGGGTTTTGAAATGATTGCCAGCGCCGCGGTGGCCACAGCAATCACCAGGCCCACCGCGAGCAAGACCGTAGAGGAGATTCTTCCGGCTCTTGCGAGCGAAGAACCAATCTGCGCTTGCGATTCACGCGCGAGCCAGTAGCCGAGGAGCAGCGCCAGCGCGGGCAAAGTGGGCGCCAGGTAATATTCCTGCCGCGTTGAGAAGCTGAAGAACAGCATGATCACGGCCCACCAGCAGAAGAGCAACAGCAACACGGCTTCGTCTGACCGCCGCGCGCCTTCTGTTTTTTGCAATTGCAGGCGCACTTGGGCAAATGCCTGCGGGAGAAAGGCGCTCCAGGGCAGCAGCCAAATCAGCAGCAGGCCATAGAACAAAAATATGTTCAGGGTTCCGTAGTCGACCGGATAGCGCTTGCCCAGGTAACGCAAGACCTGCTCGTTCATGAAGTAGAACCACAGGAAGCCTTTGGACGCACCGGCCGGCGGATTGCGCAGCGCCGCCAACACATGCCATGGCACGGCGATGATCAGGAACACCAGCGCGCTGGAAAACAGGCGCATCTTGCGCAGGTGCCGCAAATCTCCAACCAGCAGCAGGAACACAAAAATAATGGCACAGGGAAAAACGAGGCCGATGAGGCTCTTGGTCAACAAATTCAGCGCCATGGTGGCGGCCAATCCCCAGCACGACAGTAGCGATGGATTCCCGCTGCGCCAGCCATCCAGGAAGAAATACAGGCCGAGGCCGATCAACAAGCCGACGAGCACGTCGGGAATCAGAATTCGCGTGAATTCATAGGGTCCGCAGGCGGTCAAGAAAACAACCGCAGACCAGAAGCCCGCTTGCGCGGTCAAAAATTTGCGGCCAAATGCGTAGACAAAAATGCCGGCGAGCAAGACGCTGAGCTGAAGCCACAATCGCGCCGACCATGTGTGCACGCCGAACAGGGTGAAGCCGGTGGCCATGCCCCAATAGGGAAGCGGAGCTTTCTCCAGGTAGCGGATGCCGTTCTGATGCAGCGTCACCCAGTCATGCCGAGTCAGCATTTCGCGGCCGGCTTCGGCATGGGCGGCGTCGACGTCGTCCAGCAGCGGCGGGCGAAACATGCCCGGGCCGTAAACGCACAGCCACAGCGCCACAAACACCAGCACCGAAGGCCAGAATCGTTGGGCAATTGTTGGCTTTGTTTCAGGCACAGTTCCTGGCATTTCCAGAAGGCTCGACTCTTTGCATGTCAATTAAACATTCAGTTTACCACCGCTGAGAGCCCCGTTTTTGCGGGCTGCGGGCAGTCGCCGCGTGCTAACCTATCTGTTCAGGGGTTCATCACAACTTTCCTGCGAGTGGGGTTGATTCATCTCGTGTTTATCTCGTCCCGTGGAGTATGGGTGTGATTATTGTGCGCAGCCCATTGCGGATTTCGTTGGGTGGCGGAGGCACCGATCTGCCTTCGTATTACCGCAAAGAGCCGGGTTTCGTGGTGGCGGCGGCGATCGCCAGCTATGTGTATATCACCGTGACCGAGGCTTTCTGGCCGCGCATCAGCCTGAAATATTCGAAGCTGGAAGAGGTGGAAACCGTTGAACAGATTCACCACCCGATCATTCGTGAGGCGATGAAGCTGACGGGTGTGACGGGTCCGTATCTCGATATCGTCAGCCTTTCGGACATACCTGCGGGGACTGGTCTTGGCTCCTCGGGCAGCTTCACCACTGCGCTTCTGGCCGCGTTGCACACCTTTCAGCGCCGTTTTGTTGGTCCCCGCGAGCTGGCCGAGGAAGCCTGCCACATCGAGATTGATCTGCTGCGCGAACCGGTCGGCAAACAGGACCAATACATTTCCGCTTTCGGAGGCATTGCGTCGTTTGATTTCCTGCCGGACGAAAGCGTGACCGTAACGCCGTTGGCCATGCCGTCGGAAACGCTGGCCAATCTGGAAGACAATCTTCTGCTTTTTTTCACCGGCGCTTCGCGTTCCGCGTCGGAAATCCTGAAGGATCAGGATTCCAGAACGCGCGAAGATTCCGCCGAGATGCTGGCCAATCTGCGTTTCACCAAGAAGCTCGGCATGGACAGCCGCGACGCACTCTTGGCGGGGGATTTGCGCGAGTTTGCCCGGATCATGGACGTGCATTGGGAGCACAAGAAAAAACGCTCGCCGGGCATGAGCAACGGCCCGATTGACCAGTTGTACGAATTGGCCAAGTCAAACGGCTGTTTGGGCGGTAAGCTAGTAGGAGCGGGCGGTGGGGGTTTCCTCATGCTGTATACCGAGGACAAGACCCGCCTGCGGCATGCCATGCGCGGAGCCGGGCTCCGCGAAGTTCGTCTCAAGTTTGATTTTGGCGGCACTACGGTCGTCGCGCACTCGTGACCGTTTGCCTGGGCTGATGGGAGAAAAGCGCGAAGTGTTACCTGTTGCCATTTTGGCG
>DATGIY010000309.1:0-7091 GCA_035295475.1 Terriglobales bacterium | reverse complement strand
CTTATATACGAGTAAGCGTGAGGAAGTTCTTCTGGGAAGGCGGCAGCTTAAACGGAAACCTGGTCATAAGAAAACCACCTGCGGTTTCCACCAAAGGCAAAGCGCTATCGACCCGGAGCCGTACCAGTGAGCTCCCTCGATAGCGCCGCCTATAGCCCGAAAAAACTTTGCTGCTACTTTACGTCACCACTAACGGCCGTCTAGTACACAGGCTGATTCGTCCTGGTGCCTGCCGCGTGGTGCGTTCTGAAAAAAGGCCCTCAAGCTCCCGGACTCCACAGCATATCTACTCGTATGGGTATGTCATTTTTTATGGGGATGGTAAGAAGGGATGGTGGAGTAATTTTGAAATCGGAAACTTTTGCCGGAATGGTTCCGCTGAGCTTCATCTTGTTTCCCTGGGCACTGAGCTGAAACGAAACCTGCTTGTAATCTACGGTCTGGCCGGCGAATTGGATCTGCAGGTCGGCGTGAATCGTGCCCACTTTCAGCGCTGATTCCGGCAGGCTGGTCCGAAGCGTGACCATCGGGAACTCGGCTCCACGCGTGGCCTGCAGCATGTGCAGGTCGCGATTGCTGTCCCCGGAATCAAAAGATTTGACCGGCACCGCGATCAGGAATTGGCACTGGCTGGCCTGGCAAACACCCTTCCCCCGCGCTGCATGGCTGACCCCCTCAATGTGATGCAAAGGGTGAGATACAACATAGGTCAGAGTCGATTGGTCGAGCGTCCATTGTGATTGTGCCGCTGCCCATAGACACAAAACTGATAATGAGGTTGCAACCAGTATTTTCCCGCGCATGAACCCGCCTCAGAACTTGATGGAAACGGACATTAGGGCCAAACCGTACGCCGCCGCTGTAACTACCGCCACGGGTCCATGGGCGCTGGCGATCCCGCGGACCCTTTCTCCTTTGCTCTTTTGCGAATAAGCCAGGGCGCCCAGAATCGGGGTTAAGACCATGCCGGGGCCGTGAATCCAGGCCAGGGCTTTGTGCAGGCGGATGGGTCCGCGGGTTTTGGTGCCTTTGATTTTGGGCGCGGCGATGGCGAAATAAGCTGTGGTGAAATACATCCCGGCGGTCAGGGATCCCAACCCCACGTGCAGGTCACGATCGGTCGAGCTGGTTACGTTTCGCTTGCCGCCGGCAAAACTCCCCGTAATTATCGTGGCCAGCATGGGGGCGGCGGTGATCAGGCCCAGTTTCTGGTGAATTTTCAGCATGTGCGAGCGTTTATCCAGCCGCGCCTGCTCCAGGGCATTTCCTTGGGTCTGGCTCTGCGGGAAGCCCAGACTTTGCAGAGAGAGACCGGAACTCAGCGCTACGTTCAGCGTTTGGCTCGCCCCTGCCGTCAGGGTCACGCTCTGCATGCTGGTGCTAAACCCGTCCGCCTCGACGGAGATCTCGTATTTCCCCGGCGAGAGATCGGAGACTTTGTAGACTCCCGCAGCATCACTTTCGGCTTGCGTGGACTGGCCGGTAGCCACGTTCTTTACTGAAACTTTGGCATGCGGGACGATTTGCCCCGAAGGACCGGTGACCGTTCCCGAGAGGGCTGAGGTCTGGGCCCGTGCCGCGCCGGCCAAGCCGACAATAAGGGCCAGGGTTGCGAGTAGACAGATGAACTGCACTCGTTTCGGGGTCATGAGCGTGCGCCTTTCTTTACAATTCCTGTTCCTCATGAAGAACTAGATTAACGGAAAAGATGCAGACTTGCTGGCCCGCGCTGGAAGTGAAGAAGAACCTTCGGCGAGACTTGTGGTTCGGCCGAGGCTGAACGCATGTCCCGATGTCCTGCCTGAATCGACCTTGCGAAGGTCGTCGTACTGTCCGATGGTAACGTGATTTCTCCGCAAGGAATGCCTACACTGCCCTGAACTTGTCAGTCGCCACTCCGCCGCAATATCACCAAAACCTCACCCTGATATTGTTCGGGAGGACATCATGGACCTAGGAAAGCCTGGACAGGTGCTGGAAATGCAGACTCGGTTGCGCCAGAGGATGCGCTTGCAACCGAAGCAGGTGGCGTTCGGACTTCTGCCTATGGAACTCATTACCCAGCGATCTCCGTCGGCTCTGCATCTGACCGAGCCACTACCCCTGGCGACCGCTCTTTTTTCCGTGGTCGGCATGGCCTGGGTATGCCGCTGGTGGACGGCAAAGCGAAAAACGGTCTAAGCCGCCAATGCTGGGCGCGGCCACACTAACTCGCTACAGGGCTGATTCCCAACTTAAGAGATGCGGGAAAACTCTCAGAATCCCGGCGGCCGTTCGGCGGCTATGCCCAGGGAGCGCTCCAGGGCAATTCCCACGCGCGCGATCGTGCCTTCATCAAAAAGCTGGCCAATCAGGGTGACGTCATAAGGCACGCGTAGTGGAGGAGAGAACGTCGGCAGCGGATGGCTGGGATCCGGAGCCCAATCGCTGCGCGCTTTTGTGACCTCGACGAAGCCGGCGCGCATAGTTAGCGAGGGGTGGCCGGTGAAGTTGGTAATGGTCAGCATCTCATCCCGCAGCGAGGGCACAAGCAGCAGATCCACCTTTTCGAACACTCCGGCCATGACCTCGGCCACCTTGCGACGCAAGCGGTCGGCCTGGACGAAGTCCACGGCCGAGAGGAACCGCGCCTCGCGGAAAATATTCGGCCAGGCGTCAGGAGACTGAACTCTCAGCTGATCCAGTCCACCGCTGAGCGTGAGCTCCTCAAAAGCTGCTGCCGCCTCGGCGAACAATATTAGTTGCAGGCAGCCGTACGGCCAATCAGGAATCGAAACCTCCACTGGCGTCAGTCCCAGTTTTTTTAGCGTCTGCAGTGCCGCTCGGTCCACAGACGTGGCGGGATTCTGGTTCATCCAGTCTGGGAAATAGCCCACGCGCAATCCGGACACGGCTGCATCGGCGTCAAAATCAAGATGGCTGGGCAGGCTGCCCGTATCGCCGGCGTCAGGTCCGGAGATCGCCTGCAGCACGAGCATAGTGTCTTCCACCGTGCGTGCCATGGGGCCAAGCTTGTCCAGCGACCAGCACAACGTCATGGCGCCGGTGCGTGCCACTCGCCCATAAGTGGGCCGTAAGCCGGTTATGCCGCAACGCATGGACGGGTCCACGATGCTGCCTCCGGTCTCGCTGCCAATGGCAAATGCCACCAAACCCGCTGCTGTCGCCGATGCCGGTCCGGCGCTGGAACCGCCCGAACCCTCTTGCGGCAGCCAGGGATTCATGGTTTGGCCGCCGAACCATATGTCGTTAAGGGCAAGCGCTCCCAAGCTCAGTTTGGCGACCAGCACCGCGCCCGCATCATGCAAACGCTGCACGACCACGGCATCTTTCGCGGGCACGCGATTTCGAAATGGTGCGGCGCCATAGGTAGTAGGAATGCCCGCCGTATCGAGCAGATCCTTCGCGCCCCAGGGAATACCGTGCAAGGGGCCCCGGTACCTGCCGGCCGCGATTTCCTGGTCGGCTTGCGTGGCCTGTTTCTGAGCCAGTTCGTGGGTAAGCGTGATGGCGCAGCGCAATTCCGAATTGAAGCGCTCCATCCTCTGCAGATAAATTCTGGTCAAGCGCTCGGAACTGAGCTTTCGTGCCTCGATCCAGCGCGACAGTTGGGTGAGCGGGGCGAAAGCGATGTCCGTGTCACTTGCAGGCAGCGGCCCGGGATCGGTCTGACTGCGCCGGAAACGATCGACTTTCGGTCCCGCCTTCACCCCGGGCAATAATGGGTCCCACACCGATCCGGGAGCGAGGCTCGCCTCCAGCGCCACCTTGCGCGGTCCGGTGCGCCGCTCGTAAAGCGGCGCCATGGTTTTTGCCCAGGTGCGTGCAGCCAGGTCGCGGTGAGCCTCCGTCATTCCCATCTGCACCAGCTTCTCCGCTTCCGCGAAGGTGGCAGGCGAAACTGCAGGACCGATCGCCGGACCCTCGCCAAAGGCCGATGGCATCCCCGCGGGAACTGTCCCGGTCTGTTGTCCAACGGCGCGGCTGCCGGCGGCCGACGCCAGGAGGAATAGGGAAGCTTCAGTCAGGAACTCGCGGCGCGATTTGGACATGCTCCTCCCGAACTCTGGGGTGTATTGCTCCCAGAGCGAGCAGGCTATTGTATCCGGTATGCGAGTTCTGCAAGGAACAGCTAGTTGATGCCGATACATCCGCGGACAGGAAAAACTTGCGCGGGAGCGCGCCCTTCACGGCTCGAGATCGATGAGCACAAGGTCGGAGTTCTTCCGCAAGCGGTCGAAGACGATGCTTTTGCCGTCGGGACTGATATCAAACTCCAGCATGGCGGAAGGGTTCTGCAAATGGGTCAAAGGCCGTGTCTTCCCAGAGGCGAGGTCCAGCGACCAGAAATCCTGCGCGGCAGAACTGCCCTGCATGTACACGAGGCCCTTTCCACGGGGAAGAAAGCGGGCGCGGACCCCGTCGCGGCGCACCCGGATCGTCGGCAGTGGGACGGCAGTGCCATCGGGGCGCACCGCCAGTAATGGCGCGTCAGGACCGACGTTAGCGCCGGTGTAGACAATCAGGGCGCCATCGGGAGACCAAACGGGGTTGAAAGCCTGACCCGCCACGATTCGGGTGGCTGGGCCGCCGGCGACCGGTATTTTGAAAAGCCCCATCCCGCGGGCATCACGGCCGCCGGTGACAATCCATTGCCCATCGGGCGACCAGCAGGCAGCCCCCTGAATTTCGATTTCCCCGGCGATGCTGCGCAAGTTAGCTCCGTCGGCGGTAATCACGTGGAGGCGCAGCTTGCCTCCCCGGCGCAAGCCGATCGCTACCTGGCTGGCATCGGGCGAAACGGCGGCCGCCTGCAACAGCGGACCGTCAGAGCCCTTCCAGATCTCAATTGCTTGGTGCCCGCTATATCGCCACAGGCCGTCGCCGGCGCTGTGCGACGACAGGTAGAAGAGCGATGATCCGGCGAAGCGCGGCGCCAGGGCGCGGACCGTGGGCAGGGGAAAGGGAGTGACTTCACGCTCGCCGGCGGGGTGATCCAGAATAGGAACGCTCCAGAGATTGGCGGAAGGGTTGGCCACTGTGGCCACCAGCCGCCGGCCGTCGGCGCTGGCGGCCACGGATGTGTACTGCTCCAGGCCGAAGCTGACCCGCCGTGTGCTCTTGTCCTGCGGGTTCAACGCCCACAGCCAGGGCCCTGAGCCATCCTCTTCGCGGGCCACATAGAGGACGGTGTGCGGGCCCAGGGGCGCCGGGTAGGCTAGCCACGTGTTCTGATGGGTCAGGCGCTGAGGAGTTCCGCCGGAAGGCGAAACGCGCCATAGATCGAAGCTCTGCGCCACGGGATTGCCGCGCGCGAAATAAATCCAGCGGCCGTCCGCCGACCATACCGGCCAGTGATTGTGCATGCCAGGATCGGTATTGACGAAGATCTGGCGCGAGCTTCCTCCGGTGCGGTCGGCCACGTACAAGGGATCACCCGCATCGGAGGTGTGGTAAACCAGCCGGGTACCGTCGGGCGACCAGGCGGCGTTGACTGGCGGCCTCTGCCGGGGCCCCTGAGCCAGAAAAGTACGTGGCACGCCGCCCATCAGCGGCGCCAGGAGCAGCGGGCTTGTCGGAATGGCATCGTGTATCCAGAGTTCCGAGCCGGCATTGGCGAACCCCACAACCGGCAGCTCGAAGTCCAGGTGCGGATCCCTGCCATGGGTCAGGTTGACGAACTCACCCCCACCTAGTTCCTCCAGCCAGATGTCGAAGGGACCATCGCGATCCGAGACAAAAACCACAAACTTTCCATCCGGCGAGATCGAGGCATCGCGCTCCTCGCCCTCCCAATCGGTGAGGCGAGTGAAATGCGCGTTGGCTAGTGGGTTCTGCGGTGGGCGGCGCGACAAAATCAGCCAGCCGGCAGCGGCAGTCAAGGCGAGCAGCAGGCCGAGGGCGAGCCACAACAGGGAAGAGAACCGGCGCGACGGCGATGGCTGCAATTCCGCAGCCGGCGTCATGCCCGCATCTTCAAGCTCGAGTTGCGCGTCTCCCATGTCGCGCAGGCGCCGCTTAGGGTCCTTCTCCAGGCAGCGATGCAACAGCCGCAGCAGTGGAGCAGGCAAGCCGGCGGGCAGCGCGGCCCACTCGGGCGAGCGCTGCATGACACCGGCTATTACGTCTGACTGGGTATCACCCTGGAAGGCCTTTCGCCCGGCCAGCATTTCATAAAGCACGCAGCCAAAGGCCCAGATATCGGTGCGCTTGTCCACCGGCGACCCGCGCGCCTGCTCGGGACTCATGTAGGCGACTGTGCCGACCACCACGCCATCCAAGGTCACCGTCGCCGCTTGCTGGAGATCCGCGGCGTTGCCCCCGTCCCACATGCTCTTGGCCAGGCCAAAATCCAGGACTTTGAGCGTGCCCTCGGGCGTGATCTTTATGTTCAGCGGCTTAAGGTCGCGATGAATAATGCCGCGTTGGTGGGCCGCTTCCAGGGCGTCCGCCAGCTGCCTCGCGAGGGGCAACGCCTGCTCCAGCGGCATTCCCGGCCCTCCGCGGGTTGCTCCCCCCGCTTTGATCTTTTCCGCGAGGGTGGGGCCCTCCACCAGTTCCATGATCAGCGCTGGAACCCCGGTGGAATCTTCAAAACCGTGCACGTGCGCAATGTTGGGGTGATTCAGCGCAGCCAGCACCTGCGCCTCTCGCCGAAAACGAGCCAGCCGGTCATGATCCTGCGCCAGGCGGTCAGAAAGGACTTTGATGGCAATGTCGCGATTCAGCTTGGTGTCGCGGCCGCGGTACACCTCGCCCATTCCACCCGTGCCTAACGGCGCGATGACTTCGTAGGGCCCGGTTTGGCGCCCGCAACCAAAGACATAAATGAGCAAGATTATAGCTTTGCAGCGCAAGCTGATTGCACCGCCGGGAACGCCCCTAGCAAACCCTTGTATCGGCGTCGCTGGTATCGGGTATCATTTAGCAATGCGAAAGTGGCGGAATTGGCAGACGCACCAGACTTAGGATCTGGCGGGGAAACCCATGGGGGTTCGAATCCCCCCTTTCGCACCAGCAAGTCTAATCCCTTGTGAGTTCATCAGTTAACCGCCTTGACGGGTGTCGCGGCGAAGGCCTTGGGCTGCACT
>DATGIY010000308.1:0-2112 GCA_035295475.1 Terriglobales bacterium | reverse complement strand
TTCCGTACCAACGTCGGCCTGCTCGCGGCAGCGCTCTTCAGCGCTCACGCCTGGCAGGTTCGCTATGCCCAGGAAGCCCGCAGCTACAGCTTGTACGTGCTGCTGACTGCGCTCTCATGTCTATTCTTCCTTGACGCCATGGAGCAGCCTACGCGGCGCACCTGGGGTGCCTACGTTGCTGCCAGCGTGTTGGCGATTTATAGCCACTTCTTTGCCGTACTCGTAATCGTGGCTCAGTGGGGAGCATTCCTTTTTCTGAAGAGCACGGATCGCGCCGCTGCCGACTTCCTCCGAAGTTTGAAAATAATTGGGGTGTGCTTCCTTCCCTTGGCCGTATTTATCGTTTCCCGCGGGACGGGGCCGCTAAGCTGGATTGCGCGGCCCGGCTGGAGCGATATTCATCAATTTGCCCTTGACCTGGCAGGCAATGGCGGCGATTGGTTACTGCTGCTTTATGTGGGCTGCTGTGTTTTCGCCCTGGCCGGGCGTGGGTGGTTGGGCTGCCGTAAGTTGCCGTTTCAGTCCTGGCGGTACGTGTTTCTAGTGAGCTGGCTCCTGTTGCCCGTGACACTTACCCTGGCCTTTTCTGTGGTCCGGCCGGTGTTTTTGCCACGCTACCTGCTGCCTTGCGTGGTTCCGCTGGTGCTCTTGGGCGCCGTCGGATTGGCGCGTGTGCGCCCGCGCTGGGTGGCGGCGATTGTGGCGCTGGTCATGCTGGCCTTGTCGGTGCGCGGAACCATGGCCTACTACCATGCCGACTTCGATCTCGCCAGGGAAGACTGGCGTAATGCGACCCGGTTCGTGCTGGAAAACGCTCGCGCGGGCGACGGCCTGCTCTTTCACTCCGCCCAGGCGCGCATGCCATTCGAGCATTATGCGGAGGCGCAGCCGGCTCGCCGCGACTTGCAGGTGATCTTCCCCGCTTACGGAAAAGGCGAGAACCTCCGCTATGAGGACTTTCTTGCCAACGCCAAGAACGCGCCCCTGGCCGCCATTCCTGCTCATTACCAGCGGGTGTGGCTGGTGCTGGCGCACAACCAGCTGCGCAACGGCGAGCCCGATTCCACTACCGCCAGAATTGAACGATTTCTCTCAGAATCTTATCGTGGAATGAATACGCAAGATTTTGCCGGCCACGTAGAGGTTCGGCTCTATGTCAAGAATTAGCGCGGGCTCCCGGCCCGGCATGTCGGCTTATAACTGCGCTGCTGGCGGGGCGACTCTGAGAACTGTTCCGCTCTCCGCCCGCTCGGCAATCCACTCCCAGGCGCGCTTACCGTTCTGATTGGTGGCGGCACGGGCTTCGCCATAGGCTACGAGGCGATTGAGCACCGTCGTCACCGAGGCGAGGGGATCTTTGTGGTTGACCAGCACGCCGGGAAATTTCTGCTGCATCTGTAGGACCACCTCACGCGCGGTCAGCGGCAACTTGGCTTCGATCAGAACCATGCGGCAGGCGCGAGTGAACCCCGGCTGACGGCCATTCGCCTTGCGATCCACCAGGTTCAGCAGTTCGTCGTCAAGGATGTCGTCGCCGAACAGATTCGCCAGTCCAATGATGGTTTGCTTTACCGTCCCGATGCGCTTCATGATGTCTGCCCGTTGCTGCAGCAGGCCCAGCAACTCCTGGTGCGCGGTGCGAAGTACTTCCTGGACGTACATTTCTCCGCCACTTAGACGGAGCGTAGCGTCTTGGCTGGCAGCCATACAGAACCTCTTTTCTCGACCGGTGCCTTTGCTGTTAAAAAGCCATTCGTGAAAAGTGTCTATCCGCAATCAACTTGCTGATTAGATACGCGGGATAACCGGGAAAGGTTCTGGAAATTTTGTAAACTCCCACCCCTGCCATCCTGCACATTAGACTGTCGTGGCGAAAAAAGGTCACCGCCAGGGATTGTCCGCGCAGATTGTCTGCCTTGATCTAACCTGGCCGCCGGGAACGCTGAGCAACTTCGGTGCCGGCGACATAACCGCGTACACTGCCAGATCGGAAGCGGGGTTGGATACGGGATATTGCAAGGCAAGCCCGAAGCCCGGGTAGCGGCAGGCCACCATTGGCTGCCAGCCATCAGACGGCGGCGGAGGACAACCGGAAGCTCACCCTACGAATGG
>DATGIY010000307.1:0-3799 GCA_035295475.1 Terriglobales bacterium | reverse complement strand
GCAACCTGCCGTTCTTCTGACCCTGGAGCGCCTGGCGGCAGTTACCCAGGATCTTAAGAGCAGGTTCATCATCCCAATCGTGAATGATGTGCTGCAGGTAATAGGCGTCGGCGCCGCCAGGGATGTGCTCGAAAAAGTTGCCGGCGATTGTACGGCAACGATGGGTCACGTTCAGCAGGCACTGGGCGCAGTGGGGGTCCTCCACCACGCTGGGCATGTCGAAAAGGATGCCCTTCAGCTTGGGATAGCGGGTGAGGATTTCGCACAGTATGAAGCCGTGTCCGCCGGCCACATCCATCAAGGTCTCGATACCGGAGAAATCGTAGGCCTGCAGGACGGCCGGGGCCAGTTGCCGGCTTAATGCGGTCATGCCGGAGTTGAAGTCCTGGTTCACATCGGGCTGGGTTGCGATGGCCTCAAAGGCCGGCTTACCGTAAATGTGCTCCACCGCGGGTTTGCCGGTTTTTACGGAATAGGAGAGCTCCGCCCAGACATGAAAATGAAAGCGGTTCCCCAGCCACAGCACCAAATCTCTTGCGCTGCCAGGAACATCGCTGCGCAGCGCTTCGGAAACTGGGGTGAGCGCGAAGGCGCGGCTGGTGGTTTCTGAGAAAACTCCAACACTGGCCAGGGCCCGAAGTACGCGATAGTGCGCATCTTCATTAGAGCCAGTGGCGGCGGCCAGCTCAGAAACCGGGCGCGGCCCCAGCGCAAGAAGATCGGGAATGCCGAGTCTGGTGATGGCGTACTGAGCCGAGGAAAAGACGAAGCCATTGGCCAATTGCATCACCTTCTCAAATGCTGTGTTGTCTGTCCGCGCTGGAACTTGCGTGCTTGCCATTTCTGTCTGCGCTCCATGTTTTGGGGGATCAAATGCCGGAAGACTGATCTGCATTCAGGCTCGATCAGGCGAGGCGAAATGCTCGCATAGAGTATCACGCTGGCGGGGACTCTTGCGGGTTGGCGGCACCCGCGATGCGCCAAGAAGCGACAAGCCTCTGAGTATTGTGATGCGTTCGCGAGCGCGCCTATCATGATTGATACGAGGAAATTCCATGTTCAGCAGAACTTGTATTGTCATGCTACTGATATGTGCCACCGGTACGTTCGCATTAGGAGAGGGTCAAAAGCACGACGAACATGGCGTGCGAGAGCTGATAAGCCGCTGGAATGCGGCCTACCGTGCCTTGGACGCCAAGACGCTGGCTGCTCTGCAAACACCGGATTTTGAAATTGTGAATCGCCTGGGACAGTGGACCCCGAATTCCAGCACCCCACAGAACGAACAGATGTGGGCCTGGGCCTTCACCAATATCTATAAGGGCAAGCCGGGCCCGGACCACAAGATTGAGCGTATCCGCTTTCTCTCCCCGGACGTGGCGCTGGTACAGGCGCGGGCTTACTGGAACGACGTCATTGTTTTGGATGACGGCACGCGGATTCCACCCCACGGAGAAATTGACACTTTTGTGGCGGTAAGGAAGGCCCATGTCTGGCGAGTCGCGGCGCTCAATATTCACAACCAGATGCCGCCGTTCGATATCAAACCCGGCGAACCGCTGGCGGTTCCCTATCCGCCCAAGGAATAAGCCGCTGCGTCAGGTGCGCTATTGTGGCGTATCCAGGGGGTGCGTGCTCTTCTGATAAAACTCGTTCTGCAGTTGCAGGCTTACGCTGTCGGCCTTCACCGCGCGGATGGCCTGGATCAGACTGTTAATTTGTGCGTTCATGCGGTACGCGCCCAGCTCTTTTGTGGCCGCCGAACCATCTCCAGCATAATGATTAGGGAATTTCGCATACCACCAGATCCCCGTATAGAGGCTGGAAGGCAGCTGCTGACGGTTGAGGTCGGCGCCCGATTGCTCTCTGGCGCGATCCATGTGCACCAGGTCGGGGCGGGAGATGAGCGTGTCCGAAGTTTCCGACTCGCCCGCGTGCTCATCCACAGTGGTCTTCTTCGGAGGTCCGCCGGGTGGTACTTCGCCATGGGCGTAGATGTAGACCACGTAATCGTGCGGCTTGTAGAGCTGCGACTGGGCAAAGAAGGGGAGCAGGTGCTCGTTGCCACCGTGCCCGTTCACGATGATGATCTTCTTGCAGCCGTTGCGCGCCATTTCTTCGGTGGTCTCCTGCAACAGGTCCATCTGCATCTGCGGGCTATAAGCGATGGTGCCGGGCTGGTGCTTAGCCTCGAAAATCTGTCCGAAATAGTACTGGGGAAACACCACCGCATATTCCTGCTCAGCGGCGTGCAGGGCATCATAGCGGGCATTGATGAGATCATTACCCAGAGGTAAGTGCGGGCCGTGCTTCTCCAGAATACCGAAAGGCAAAAGGCACGTGCCCTGCGCCTGGTGAATTGCCTTGACGAAGTCGGGCGCGGTGAGTTCTTCCCAATGAACGGAAAGCCGCTCCTGTGGCCAAGCCAAAAGCGCTGAGGATAAGAGCACTGCCAATGGCAGCAGAATTCTGGGCATCAAATTTCTCCTGGGATGGAAGAGCGCATTTTAGCACCGCCGGAAGGGCAACGACCTGGCGCCAGATTCCCGTCACTCTCGTATGGCACGGAATTGTCGGGGATTTTCCATGGGCAATAGGGGTATTATTGAAATTAAGGGCGACGGCTGTGAAGAAGCTGAATTTCCTGGTTTCGCTGACCAACGACGACAACGATTACCAGATCGAGCAGGCCAACTCAGCTAAAGAAGCGGCCCGGCGCCTGGATGTGGAACTGCAGATCGTGCACGCCGGAAACGACGCCATCAGCCAGAGCCAGCAATTGCTGAACGCCATCCAGGGATCAAAAGCGCGGCCGGACGCGATTATTTTCGAACCGGTGGGCGGGACTGGTTTGCCGCAAGTGGCGGGCGCGGCAGTCGCCGCCGGTATTGGCTGGGCCGTGTTGAATCGCGAAGTGGACTACATCGAAGAGCTGCGCAAGCGGGCGCACAAGCCAATCTTCTCCATTACTTCCAACCACGAAGAAATTGGACGCATTCAGGGACGGCAGTTTGGCGCCCTGCTGCCGCGCGGCGGCATCGTCCTCTATGTCCAGGGCCCTTCCGGCAGCTTAGCCGCTCAACAGCGCACCACGGGTATGTACGAAGCCAAGCCCGCCAATGTGCAGGTGCGGGCGTTGAAAGGGAAGTGGACGGAATCCAGCGCCTACCAGGCAGTCTCTTCCTGGCTGCGTCTGTGCACCTCGCATGAGACGCGCATCGATTTGGTATCCGGCCAAGACGATTCCATGGCCATGGGCGCTCGCAAGGCCTTTGAGGAACAAACCAGTTCCGCGGAGCGGGAGCGTTGGTTGAGTCTTCCCTACACCGGCTGCGACGGTCTGCCGCAGACCGGACAGGCCTGGGTGCGCAGCGGACTGCTGGCCGCTACCGTGGTGGTGCCCGCCATTACCGGTATGGCCATGGAGATGATGGTGCATGCCCTCCAGACCGGCGTGCAGCCCCCCGAACGTACCTTTACCGTACCGGAGTCTTTCCCCACCCTCGCAACACTGGCCAGCAATCTCACTCGATCCCGCGGCGTCTCTGGCTAGGCAGAAACCCAGAATCAAAATGCGCTAATGCCAGGGCGAACGCGGACACATTAATCTGCTTCTACTCGGAACCTGGGGAACAACGAGGTGTGATTAGTCGCAGAGGGAGAACGAGAAATCCTTTCTAATCAGAAGTTGCCAGCCAACGGCACCTACGATTAGCTCTTTACGACCGTCTCGCCCGTTTTTTCGCTGGCAGCAGTAGTGGTGCTCGCTGGCTTGGGCTCGTCGCGCAAACCTTCTTTC
>DATGIY010000306.1:0-2324 GCA_035295475.1 Terriglobales bacterium | reverse complement strand
AGGAGCGCGATGATTTCACCGTCGTAGCGGCGGCGACTCTGACCTTGCTCGGCCTCATCATCGGATTCAGTTTCTCCATGGCCACCACCCGTTACGATCAGCGCAAGAACCTCGAGGAAGACGAGGCCAACGCGATCGGCACCGAATATCTCCGGGCAGGGCTGCTGCCGGCGGCAGACACAGCGGCGGTGCGTGCTCAGCTCAGGAAATATGTCGACTTGCGTCTTGGTTTCTACGAGACCCGCAATGACCACGAGCTTCAGCAGATTAACGACCAGACCGCCCAGCTACAGACGACGATGTGGACGGCGGTACAGGCGCGAGCCACGGCGCAGCCGACCCCGGTGATTGCCCTCGTAGTGTCAGGAATGAACGACGTGCTGAACTCGCAGGGATACACCCAGGCGGCATGGCGGAACCGTATCCCGGGGTCCGCTTGGAGCTTGATGAGCCTGATTGCCATCTGCTGCAACCTGTTGGTTGGCTACGGCGCGCGCAAGACGGGGCCAAAAGCCGGCCTGCTGTTCGTTCTACCGCTGGTGGTCGCGGTCGCATTCCTTCTGATCGCCGATATCGACAGCCCACGCAGCGGCTTCATTCACGTGGTTCCGCAGAACCTCATCGCCCTTTCGCAGTCGTTGTCCGGGTGAACGAAGCTGGACCGGTGCACGAAGCGTGCCCTGTCATTGATTTTCCGGCGAAGTAGTGATTGGTGGAACCCTGCTGCCGTCACAAGAAACTGAGCTCAGTTTTCTGGAGAGGTACCATGAGCCTACGTGGCAGAGCATTGTGCACAGGCGTCCTGCTGATTAGCTTCTGCTCGGAACGCCCACGTTAACCCGGCAGAGCGCTAACGTGGGAGACCGGCAGAAGCTTGAACGGGGATTCAACCCTCACCTACTTCTTAGGTTCGAGAATGATCTCGCGGCCGAGCCGTCCTGCGACCACCTCGCGATAATTGGCGCGATCCTCGTATCCACTCTCGACTTTCTGCCGGCCGCCGAGCAGTTGTAGCGCACTTGCTTCCATCTTGTCCTGGTTGGCTTCCAGCGTGGCGAGATCCTTGAACTCGGACATGAGAATTACGTTGAAGTCCTGCGGGCCGTGCGCCTCGGTAGTGACGACCTTGTAGTCGAGGATGAACCCATTTTTCTTCATCGCCTCTTGTTCATTTTTCCAGTCACTGGCGAGGTAACGCAAGTAGCGGTCTTCCATGCCGGCCTTGGCGCGGATGAACTGGACCTGCCACACCGGACCGGGGTGATAGGGCTTAGGAGTGTCTTGCGCGAAGACTGGAATGGCCAGGGCCAGCAGAACGGCGAGAGATGTTAACTTCATAGCTAGTGTCCTCCAGTAAATTATGTAGCCGGTAAAAGGAAACCGCGGGTAGCGCTCTAAAGTCGCGGTGCTGGAGTAGGAGACAAAAACGCAATCGATTGCCCGCATGCGTGAATCGTCTCCACGAATTGCACAATGTGCGCGCGCGGACTGGCGGCGACGAGTTCTCCGCAAGCCGGACAGTAGCTTGCGTATAGTTTTTCCTGAGATGCGAGCTTGTACGTAACATGCTGAAAAGAAACTCTGCGATTGGCTTGCGGCATTTGCCTCTCATGAAGGGAGCGCAAAAGAGCCGCTGGAATTGCGGTTTCGATGCGTTACCGATACTTGGAGTGTATTTGGTCGCCTGCCACGATGTCTGAGCTACATTGAACAGTGTTGCTTTGCTCAGAGATAGGCCGGCGGCGGGGCGGGCGCATGGCACCGCCCGCTCTCTTAGCAGGTGAGACCCGCTTAGTTTGGTCGCCTGGTTGTTCCGCTCAACGCTTCCTCGATGATGCTCCGCTCCGCATCGCCGCCACCGAGGTCTTCCATGTCGCAGTAGGGACAGGCAACTGAGACCTCCCCAGTGCTTTCATTCTGGCGCTCCATCAGAGGAATACCATGCTTGCCGCACATCGCACTGGGCATCATAAACCGCAGGTTATGCTACCGGCCTCGATGTGTCCATGGTTTTCGTTTGAGGGTACTGCGGCGGCTACCCGGCTGTGGCGCCGCCAACCCTGTCCCACATCCACGCGCTCGGCGGGAGGTCCCCGACCGCCCAGCCGTTTCACATTGGGAATCGGCAGCATCTCTAATCAGTTTTATCGGTTCGCGCCTTCCAGCAGCAGGAAAATAGAGGCTGGTAGCGGATCTATGTGGCGACTACACGGCTGCATTGTCCGCGCTGGGATGGGAGGAATTATGTTCCACAGCGCACTCGACCTCGCATTCAACGTCAGCCATGCTTTGCAGATTTGCCCAGCTGATTACGTGCATTCCAT
>DATGIY010000305.1:0-5159 GCA_035295475.1 Terriglobales bacterium | reverse complement strand
TCTCTTCACCGTACGCCGTGGTAGGTAGCACAACATCCGCGTAGCGGGCGGCCTCGGTCATGAACAGCTGCTGAGTAACCACGAACTCCAGGTTGCGAAACACGTTGCTGACTTCCCCTAAGCCGCTGGCACTGGCGGGATCGTAGTGGCACATCCACAGTGCCTTCACTCCGCTAATCCCGTTGGGCAGCACAGTGCTGGCGCGCAGGCCAGGCGATGCCGGCAGATTCGCGTTCCACAGCCTTTGCAGCTCGCTTCGCCCGGAGGCATCCGTCACCGCGCGATAACCCGGCAGGCGGTCGGGCAGCATGCCCATGTCGCAAACGCCCTGCAGGTTATTGAGCTCGCTCAAGGCCAGAATTCCGGCTCCGGGCTTCCCCAGATTTCCGGTGAGCAGCACCAGATTCACCACCGCCCGGATGCTGTCTCGGCTGCGCGCCTCCATGCTGGTGGAATAGAGCACGGTGGCCGACTTCGCCTGCGCGTAAGCTACAGCTGCGTCCTCAATTACTTCCGCGGCGACGCCGCATACTTCCGCCGCTTGTAAGAGGTCGTACTCGCGAATCTGGCTGAGGAAAGCTTCGTACTCGCGGCATCGGGCCTTGATGAACGCCAAATTCATCAACCCGCGATCCACGATCACCTTGGCCATAGCGCCGTACAGCATGGTCTCGGTTCCCGGCCGAATCTGCAGGAACAGGTCCGCGCTCTCCGCCACTCGGTGCCGGCGCGTGCCGATCACGATCAGTTTGGCGCCTTGCAGTTTGGCGCGGATCACGGCTCCCCCAATGGTGGGTAGCCGGCGAGCCAGATCGACTCCGTCCACTACGATCACTTCGCTTTCCGCCAGATCGCAGATGGAGGTTGTGGCCGCCGGCACTCCAATCATTTCCAGCAGCACATCAATGGAGTTGTTGCAGAAAACTCCACTGCCCTGATCCACGTTGTTCGTGCCAATTACCGCGCGTGCCAGCTTCTGCAGGAGATACGTGTCTTCATTGGAGCAACGCGGTGAGTTGAGGAAGGCGATGGCATCTGGCCCGTATCGTTCCCGGATTGCCCGCAAGCGGCTCGCCACATGGTCGAAGGCTTCGTCCCAGCCCGTTTCTTGCAGCTCTCCGTTTTTCTTGAGAAGGGGTTTCCTCAACCGCTCGGGTGAGCTGGCGATTTCGTGAACGTGCCAGCCGCGTACGCAGATCCTCCCCTGGTTCGTGGGATGCGACACGCTGGGGTACGCCCCCACAATCTGGTTGTCCGCGGTCTCTAGGTACAGGCCACATCCCACCCCGCAGGATGTGCAGGTGGTCAACTGATGAGCCATGTGACCTCCTGGGTCCTCACTCCGGTAGCCCCCAACTCCTTGATACTAGGGGGCGAACGGGCAGGAGGCGGTGACCGGGGTCACTCCCGGTCGTGACCCGCAGCACTCTGGCCAAAAAATCTGATTCGGCTACAATGAAGCGAAATTCCGGATGGATAACGCCTGGAACATGACCAAGCCAGCAACCGGCAAGCCTAAGTTCGAAACCAACAACATGAAGGTGCAGCTGGATATAACCATCAGCGCCCACGTCGAGTCCATCACGCCGGTCGTGGAGGCCATTCTTGCGTTGGCCCGCGAGATGCGGTGTGCGGTAGGCAAAGAATTTGAAATTGAGACGGCCGTGCGTGAATCCCTGGCCAACGCCATTCGCCACGGTTGCCGCGACGATGCTTCCAAGCGCGTTGAGTGCTGTGTCGCCTGTGACGAGTCGAAGGGCATGCTGATCGTGGTGCGTGACCCTGGGCCGGGCTTCGATCCCGCCTCAATTCCCAATCCCGTGGCCGGCCAGAATATCTATTCCAACCACGGCCGGGGGATTTACCTCATCAATCAATTGATGGACGAAGTCCGCTTTGAGCGCGGAGGTAGGGAAATTCACATGCGGAAAAGTTAGGGCCTTTCCTGGTCGAACCCTCCTTGCGGGCATCAGTTCGGCATTACCTCGATGCTCGGTCCCTGCGGCACGTGAACCCCCACTCGCGGAACCCGCGGTACCACTACCCGGACCTGCCCAGGATCGCTGAACACCGCAAGCTGCGTGTGTTCAATCCCAGCTCGCGCTCGCTCGACCGCGCGCCGCACCATGACCTGCTGCATGCGTGCCAGTTGGGCCTGCATTCTTGCCTGCTGTGCCTCGGCTAGGCGTAGCTGAATTTCGGCCATTCGATCCTGCAATTGGGGCGCGATCGCCGCACTGACCACGGTTGCGTCCGGCTGTCCCGAGCGATCACAGAGCACATGCTGCCCAACTGCTATCTCGGCTAACTGCCCAAACCGGCCTGCTTCGCTTCGAGTCTCAGCCATCGCTGTCCCGCTGCGCTGGGCTAGGCTATGTACCCACGGCAGCCCGCCGTCCTGGTAATAACCATTTAGACCTAGAGCCAAGACCCCTGCTGCCAGCCAATACCACCCTTTTGTCGCCGGATTCATAAGCCCTCTCCCTGCCTGATACCTCTTTGACGGTAGCAGCCCGATTCCGTTAGCCAACAAACACGGGATACGTGTAGGGAGGGGAATTGGTTCCCGAAAGTCATGTACACTCTTCGCCGTGAACGCTAAGGCGAAACGAATTGCCGTTATTCCCGGCGATGGAATCGGCAGGGAAGTGCTGGCCGAGGCCGTCAAGGTTCTGGACGCTTCCGGCGCTCCGGTCGAGATGCAGCACTTCGACTGGAGCGCGGACCGCTATCTCAGGGATGGTACTACCGTTCCCCCCGACGGCTTTGCCATGCTCACGCGTGACTTTGATGCCATTTTCGTAGGTGCCTTTGGCGATCCCCGCGTCCCCAGCAACATCCATGCCAAAGAAATTCTGCTGGGAATGCGCTTCAAGATGGATCTCTACGCCAATGTGCGCCCGGTCAAACTCCTGGATGCCTCCCTGTGTCCCCTCAAGGGCGCCGAGCCTAAGGACGTTGATTTCACCATCATTCGCGAGAACACGGAGGGTTTGTACGTTGACGTGGGTGGTGTCTTCAAGCAAGGCACGCCCGATGAAATCGCGGTGCAGGAGGACGTCAACACCCGCAGGGGCGTGGAACGGGTCATCCGCTATGCTTTCGAGTATGCCCGAACTCATGCCCGCACCGGCCGCCAGCCCAAGCTGCTCATGGCCGACAAGGCCAATGTTATGATCTACGCCCACGGTCTTTGGCAGCGCGTATTCAAGGAAATCGCCAAGCAGTTTTCCGACGTCAAAGCCGAGCACATGTACGTAGACGCGCTCTGCCTGCAGATGGTGCGGGATCCCCGCCAGTTCGATGTCATCGTCACCAACAATATGTTTGGCGATATCATCACCGATCTTGGCGCCGGCTTGCAGGGTGGGCTGGGCATGGCGGCCAGCGGCAACATCCACCCCGGACGTACCTCGATGTTCGAGCCCGTGCACGGCTCCGCTCCGCCCATTGCGGGCAAAAACATCGCCAATCCCATGGGAGCGATCTTGACCTCTTCCATGATGCTTATCCACCTGGGTCTCTCCACACCAGCAGAGAGAATTGATGCCGCTGTGCTCGAAGCCATACGCCAAAAGAAAACTACGGAGGATGTCGGCGGATCCCTCGGCACTCGTGAAGTGGGCGACTGGATCGCCAACCGCGCGGCCGTATAACTTCTTTTTTCCGTAACGCAAATTAACGCAGAATAATGCGGATCTGATTCTGTTCTATTCGAAAAACCCTTTTCCAATGTCATCCCGAGCGAGCCTGAGCCGAGCTAGCGAGGCGAAGGCAAGTCGAGGGACCTAGCGTTCCGGTTTGCTGGCCAAATGCGTGTGCACAAGACAATCGCATGGCGACAGCTGCTTTAGACAATTGTGTGGTGACAGCCGCCTCGGCTGTCGGGGCGAGCGCAGCTCGCCTGGGCCGAAGAGATGACGCCTGCGGAAAGGTACGGAATTCAATCCGCGTCCATCAGCGTTCATCCGCGGCGAAAAGAAGTTTGTTAAGCCGCCGGTTGCTGTTGCGTCATGCAGTGAATGGCCCCAAATCCCCAGATCAAGTCCCCACAATAAATCCCCAGAACTTCTCGATCGGGGAAAAGTTCCCCAAGGATATTCAGCGCCACCCGATCATTCTTATCATTGAAAACCGGCACCAGCACGAGCCCATTGGCAATATAGAAATTGGCGTAGCTGGCGGGCAGCCGCCTTCCCTGAAACGTGACCGCCGACGGCATAGGTAATTCCACGACCCGTAGCGCCTTTCCGTCCTGATCGCTCATCGCTCTCAGCCGCCGCAGGTTTTCCTCGAGTGCCGCGAAATTGGGATCGGCGGGATCGCGCTCGCTCACGGCCACCACCGTGTCCGGGCTCACAAAACGCGCCAGGTCATCGACATGTCCGTGCGTGTCGTCGCCGGAAATGCCGCTGCCCAGCCACAGCACCTTGCTGATTCCCAGATAATCCGCAAAGGTTTTTTCCAGCTGCTCGCGGCTGATCCCGGGATTCCGCGCCTGCTCCGGGCTGAGCAGGCACTCTTCCGTGGTCAGCAGCGTGCCGCGCCCGTTCACGTCGATGCTGCCGCCCTCCAGCACCACGCGGTGATCCTTCCCGTTCAGGCGCTGTGTTGGCCGGGTTACCGGAATCCGCTGCGAGGCCGCAATCTTGGCTCCTACCTTCGCATCATTCTGCCAATTGGGATACTTGGCCCAGGCATTGAAACGCCAGGTTGTAGCCAGCAGAGGTCCCTCTCCCGGTGCATTCCTTGGTGTCCAGTTTCGCGGCGAGGCGTCTTTGCGCAAGAAAATCGGGCCGTAATCGCGTGTCCAGACTCTATCGGTGGTCCAGCGGTGAAAGCGCACCACCGTGCCCAATTCCACGCCGGCTGATTCCAGGACTTTGCGTGCCCGGCGCTCGCCCTCGGCGTCGTTCACGATGATCTCGACGATCTCGTGCCGCGCCAGGTGCCGCACGATCTCGGCATACACCCATGGAATCGGCTGAAACTTGCCTGGCCAGTCTTCGCGGTTGTGCGGCCAGGCGATCCATGTCGCGGCGTGGGGCTCCCACTCCGCCGGCATGCGGAAACCAAGCGCGCGCGGTCTCTTCCCCATCAGTCGAGAAACCGGCTCTGTATGCCCGAGTACGCGTCGATCCGGCGATCGCGCAGGAACG
>DATGIY010000304.1:0-3348 GCA_035295475.1 Terriglobales bacterium | reverse complement strand
CATAATGCGAGCGTGGCAAACAAATACGGCGGCGGATATCCGCCGCCGTGTGCGAAACGCTCCGGTTCTAGCGGTGGGCGGACGCTGACTGCTCCGCACTGGTAACCGCGCTGACGAACGATTGCGCCGCAGGTGGCGTTGGCACTTGCCCCTTCAGGATGTTGTCAAACGCCACATCGTGCCCATACAAGTCGCGGGTCACTTTTTTGTCCTGGGTAATTGCCGAACCGTTCACGCTCACTCCGGCGAAGGCGCCTTTAGAGCGGGCGTAGGTAAGGATGGCAGCTTTCCAGCCGGCATTAGCTGATCCCGAACGGCCCACTGGCCCGGCCGCAACCGACGCTCCAGCGCCGACCTTGAAATGTCCCGACATGAGCTGATCCATGCCTTGCTGGTTCATAACCATCATGACCAGGTCGCTGCTCTGGCCGCCGATCTGCCAGCCAATGCTGCCGCCGGAAATCGCAAACGGCGCCGGGGCGCTCCATCCCGAACCGGTGCGGCAGGTAGCCAGTCCGCGTCCGTGCTCGCCACCCACCATGAACGCGCCTTTGATCATGTGAGGAACTACGGCAATGCACTTAGCACCGCTGAGCACGGAGTCAGGAATACCGGCGTTGCCGGAAGTCATTTGCTGAATGATATTAGCCGCCTGACTGGTCTCCTTGTCCGCCGAAGAGTTGTCGTTCTGCGCCCAGGTCAGGGAAACCATCATCCCCAACAGACACAGAATTGAAAGGGTTTTCATGTTCGTACACCTCCCATCCAGTTTTGTTGGAGCGCCGCCCGCGGGCTATGGGTTGGACCCGGCAGAGAAGCTGTGAGCAGAGGCTGGCGAGCTCAGCCCGGCAAAAGCGGGGCCTCAGGCACAAGCGATGGTGATATGCCGATCCGGGTTATTGCCGTTAGCTGTTGTCGCGCCTCTTCAGCGTTGGCCGGCCATCATCCTTCTGGTCTTTGGGGCCGGTGGTGCGGCGCAGCGTAGGACGGTTGTCTTTTGGGTTCTGAATCTTGTGCCGGTTCTCGATTGCCGCCAAGCGTGCTTTGACGTCCTCGAATTCCGAAGTGTCGTCCACGTATTCCGGTCTCGGTGGCAAAAGGTGCGAGATCTCTTCCTGGGACTTCTGGATCCGATCCGGGGTTTGCGGGTGGGTCTCGAAGGCCTTCGACAGGAATCCCGGCTTCTTCTTCTCCTGCGCTTTCAGCTTTTCAAAGAAGGCGATAAATGACTGCGGATCATAGCCGGACTTATACATGTACTGCAGACCGAGGTAATCGGCTTCCGATTCAAATCCTCGAGAGAACCGTAGGAAGGTAACGGGCAAGGCAAATCCGGCAGCGCTTTGCACCGCGTAGCCGATACCGCCGCCCACGAAAATCAGAGGAATGGAAGCCAAGTTCACCAACTGGCCGCGAGTCTGCTCCCGGGCGGCATGGCAAGCAGCCACATGGGCGATCTCGTGCGCCATCACTCCCGCCAGTTCGGACTCATTATCGGCCGCCAAAATCAGCCCGGAGTTTACATAGAAGAATCCACCCGGCAGCGCGAAGGCGTTGACCTCGTCAGAATCGATTACCTTGATTGTGAAGGGCACCTTAGCATCGGAATTGCGCACCAGGTTCTGCCCAATCCGGTTTACGTATTCGGTGATGGTCGGGTCATTGATGAGCTTTACGCTCGATTCCACCTGGGCAGCGAACTGCTTGCCCATCTGCACCTGCTTCTCGATGCTGTACCAGTTGCCCACACCTTCTCCGCAGCCCACATTGCGATTGCCAATCGCCGAAATGTCGCGGATGCTGCGGTCGTGATAGGTCTTAACCGAGGTGGAGGGAGAGGAGGCAGCGCAGGCGGCGTAGCTTCCAAGCAGGAAAAAGAGGGCCGTAGCCAGGGTAATCACTGGGCGATTCATAAATACCTCAACTGAGGAGCGGCAAAACGCCTCTCCGCAGGTCTAAGCCAGGAGGCCGAATTTAGGCGGGTCTCCACCCATTTAGAGGCAGGACCGCTCTGCGTCAGTTGTCCGCGTGCTCCTGCCGCCCCAAAGCGACTGCCTGTGCTGGCGCCGGCGGGTTCTGGCAGCGGTTACGGGGACTATACCCCCGCCCGCAGACCCCGTCCAGCGGCGCAACTCATTTTCGGGACTCAGAAAGGACCAAGAACGCTTGCTAATTAGATTGTCGAGCTGGCTCTAAGATGTGGAAAATTTAAGGCTTCTTAGCCGTTTGCAGCCGCAAGCCCATTGGCAACTCTGGGCGCGCGCAGGGCAACACACTGCATACGCATGGGATGGGTAACGCAAGAATTTTCACGCCGAAGGCCAGAGCAGGCTGGAGGGGCCTCCGAACAGGACCGGCAGCAGGCGGTCAGCAACACCTGGCTGGAGCTGCGGGATGGCTTGCGGTCCGATGTGGCCGAGTACAAACGCTGGGGAGGCCTGGCGACCCTTGAAGCCCCGGGTGACGATCAAGTAATCGTCTCGGAACTGAACAACCAACTGCAACTCCGGGTCAAGGCCGATCTTCCGGACCGGCACTTGCGCTACGAGTTCCAGGCTATGCGGGGAGACGTACCGGTGCCGGAAGGCGGCTTCTTCTCCCTCCACCTCTCCGCCGCAGGCCGAGCCGAGCTGTTCTCCGCCGACCAACCGCTAACTTGCGAACAGGCGCGACGCGTCTTGCTCCAACCTGTGCTTTTTCCCAGCGACACCTCCAGTCCGCTGCGGCAGTCGGCGTGATCTATCCTGTTGAGCTGCCGCCATGAACTCCCTGACCTGGGGCGCCTGCCCGGCCCTCGCGATTCCCGCCAGCCTGGATTTCCTGCGCAACGGCATCTTTATCGCCATTATTTCCCACGGCCTGATTGGTATCTCGCTGGTTTGGGACAAGGTATTACTGCGCAAGCCAGAAACGCGGAACCTGGTTTCTTACGTATTCTGGCTGGGCGCAATCAGCGTTTTCGGGTTGCTGCTCGCGCCCTTTGGCTTCCACTGGCCAAGTCTCGCGATTGCCGGCCTTGCGCTCCTCACCGGCGTTCTGCACCTGGCCGCAATCTGGTTTTATTACGCCGCCCTCAAACGGGGCGAAGCTTCCCAGACCCTGGCGGTCATGGGAGGGTTTTCGCCGGTTGCCACGGCTCTGATCGCGCTGCCTCTGCTGCGCAACCCGTACCTGGCGCGCGGTAACGTGCTTGCGTTCACGCTTCTGGTGGCCGGCGGCTTTGTCATGTTCCTGTCCGAAAAGTTGAACCTGCGGCGCATCCTGCCCGCGATTCTGCTGTCATCGGGGCTGTTCGGGCTGGTCAATGTGCTGCAGAAGGTGGTCTTTGACAACACCAATTTCGTCAGC
>DATGIY010000303.1:0-2391 GCA_035295475.1 Terriglobales bacterium | reverse complement strand
ATTTGAGGGTGATGGTCTCATCGGTTTCCATGATCCAGCCGGTCAGGTCCATGCCGGGCTGCACATCTTCGACCACCACGACGCCAACCGTGTCGGCTTTGTCGTGGACGATGAAAGCAGTGCTCATTGCATTTTTCTCCTCAGGTATTGCGGGAATGAGGTGCCGGAGAAGCGGGTTCAGCGGGCGATTGGCCCAGGAGTCGCATGATTTCCGCGGCCGCACGGGTTACCTCGCGGCGCATGACCTCTTCCGCGCGTTCCGCATCGCGCGCCTTAATGGCCGCGACCGCCGCGCGCAGCCCCTGAATGCTTTCCTGCGAGCGCCGTGGCGAGCGCTGCGGGTGGGCCAGCCCCAGGGCCCGCCAGCGCCGGATACGGGCGTGCAAGGTCGCGATCATCGACGACAAGGTTTCGCTGCCCGCGCCTTCAAACAGCACGTCGTAAAAGCGGTTCTTGGCGCCCAGCAGCACTTCCGGATCGGTGCCCTTGTAAGCCGCCGCGGTTACGGTCAGGGCGGTTTGCAGCTTGCGCAGTTGCGCGTCGTCGGCGTTCTCCACGAACAGGCGGGCGGCCAGCCCTTCCAGCACGGCGCGGATGGAATAGAGATCTTTGGCTTCGGCCCGCGTGAGCTCGCGCACTACCGGTCCCTTGTTGGGTATCATCGCCACCAGCCCTTCGGATTCCAGCTGGCGCAAGGCTTCGCGAATCACCGTGCGCGAGACGCCCATCATCGCGATCAGTTCGCGTTCCACCAGGCGCGCCCCCGCTCCCAGTCGTCCGCTGATGATGGACTGGCGCAACTCATCCACCACTTGCCGGCGCAGGGGGGCCGCCGCCCGCGGAATAGTGGAGAGGGCGGTCCCGGTGGCCTGCATCTGGCTTGACGGAGGTATCATACTGTAATACCGTACTACCACTTGTCCGCCTTTTGTACAACGCGGGCAGCATCACGGTCAAGTAATTCCTGCCGCAGGAGAGGCCCATGAGCGCAGAGCCGGTAAAAGTCGGGATTGTGGGATTGGGGCGATGGGCCAAGGTCTTGACCCGCGCCGCCGCCAAATCCGACAAGTTGAAGATCGTGGCCGCCTATAGCCGCTCGGAGGAGAAGCGCCAGGCATTCGCCCAGGAAATGGGAGTGCCGGCGGTTCCCGACTTGAAGAGCATGCTGTCCTCGCCAGAGATCAAGGGCGCCATTCTCACTGTTCCCAATGAACAGCACCTGGCGGTGGCCAGCGAAGTGGCGCGCGCGGGCAAGCACGTCTACACCGAAAAGCCGATCGCCAGCACGCTGGAAGAAGGCCTGCAGATCGCGGCTCTGGAAAAGCAATATGGCATCACCGTGACCGTGGGGCACAGCGCCCGGCTGATGGCGGGTATCCGCAAGATCCGGGAAGCCATCGACAGCGGGGAAGTGGGGCGAGTCGCTTTCCTGGAGGCCAACTTTTCCAACGAGCGTGCCCTGGAACTCACACCCAAAGTGTGGCGCTGGTACAAGGACCGGGCTCCTGGCGGGCCGCTATCGCAGCTGGCCATACACCAATTCGATCTTCTGCACTATCTGGGCGGAGAGATTCTCGAGGTCAGTTCCATGGCTTCCAAGCTTTCGCCGGTGGGGGCGGAGGTGGACGACCAGTCCATGACCCTGCTGAAGTTTGCCGATGGCAAAGTGGGATACGTAGGCTCGTCCTGGACTTCGCCGGGTGTCTTTGCGGTGCGGGTGTTCGGTTCCAAGGGCCTGATGCACTATGAAATCGATTTTGGCACCTGGGACACTCCTGATAAGCTGCACCAGACTTCCACCCTTTATATCCAGCGGGGCAAGGATGGCTACGGCAAGCGCGAAGAACTGACGGTGCCGCCCAGCGACATGTTCCGTACCGAACTGGAGATGTTTGCCGAGAGTTGCCGCACCGGTAAGCCGGGCGAACTGAACGCCCACAACGGCAATATCGCCGTGGCCGTGGTTTATGCAGCGCTGCGTTCCATTGACGATCAAGGGCGCTACACGCGCCTTTCCGATGTGATCGACGCCGCGCGTGACCGCGTGGCGGAAAGGAGTGCGATTGCCTAGCCGCTATTTTGTCGAGCTGACACAGCCGGAAATCGCAGCCCAGTTCAAGAAAAATCCGCTGGTCATTTTTCCCGCCGGAAGTGTGGAGCAACATGGCCCGCACTTGCCCACGGGCACCGATATGTATGCCGTGGATGTGCTGGCAGAGGCCGTGGCCAAACGCCTGGATGGCCTGGTGCTGCCGGCTTGTCCGCTGGGAGTGACTCCGCTGCACATGCCCTACGAGGGCACGATTACCCTGACCCCGGAAACTTACATGCGGGTGGCCATCGAGACCTGCGCTTCCACGGCCAAGCATGGCGCGAAATATCTGCTGATCA
>DATGIY010000302.1:0-5131 GCA_035295475.1 Terriglobales bacterium | reverse complement strand
CTTCTTTCTTTTTGTTCTACTGGAAGCAGCCTACCGCTGGGGGTTGTGGGAGACGCTTGCGACCTCGGCGGCCAGCATAGCCTTGCTTAGCGCTGAGAACGTGGCTGCCCACTGGATTCCCTTCCCCGCGGGCCTGCAGATCCATCCCCAACTGAACCGCCTGCTGCTCAGTGCTGCCTATCTCTTGTCCATGGGCCTGTTGATCGGATACCTGGCCGAAAACGAGAAGCAATTGCGCGCTGAGAAGGCGGTCATGAATCGCATTCTGGGCCTGGCCCGCGTGGATTGCGGTCTGACTGGCAGCTTGCAGGCTATCTTTCAGGAACTGCTGCGTCTGTTCGCGGCGGGCGAGATTCTGCTGGTGGTGGAAGAATCGCGTAGTTCCCGCGTCTCCGCCTGTGAAGCTAAACGCACTGCGGGAGATGGAGCGGAATTCCGCTGGATTCCTTCGGGCGAGGTCAATCGCGATAGCTATCTTTTCCCCGCGACGGCTCACACCTGGTTTGCCGCGCGCACTAACGGTGCGTCTGTCCGCCTGCTGGCCGTGGATGCCGCCGGGTCTCGCCTGCGCAAAATTACCTCCGATTTCCTGACGCCTATTCTCACCGCGCGAAACTTTTCCTCCCTTCTGGCGGTCTCGCTTACCACCACCGATGAATGGTCGGGACGTCTCTATCTTTTCGACCCCACGCTGCCCAGCGACCGCGAGGAAGCCTTGCGTTTCCTGCAGGATCTGGTTCGCCAAATTGGCCCGGCGGTGTCCAATGTTTATTTATTGGCTCGCCTGCGACAGCGGGCTGGGGCTATCGAACGCGCTCGTGTAGCCCGGGAATTGCACGATGGCGCGGTGCAATCGCTGATCAGCGTGGAAATGCAGGTGGATGTCCTGCGCCGGCGCGCTCCCGATAATCCCGCCGAGATGCAGCCCGAACTGGGACGCATCCAGAAGTTGCTGCGGGAAGAAGTTCTTAAGCTCCGCGACCTCATGCAACAGATGAAGCCTCTGGCGGTGGATGCCCAAACCCTGATTCCATTTTTGCAAGATACAATAAGCAAGTTCCAGCGTGAGACTGGCATTTCGGCCCGTTTTACCTGTCTGGAAGATCACATCGATCTTCCCCCGAAGGTCTGCCGGGAGCTAGCGCGCGTCGTGCAGGAAGCATTGGTCAATATCCGCAAACACAGCCGTGCCCAGCACGCCGTGGTTCAGTTGCGTGCGGTCGAGGGTGGCTATCATTTAGCGATTCAGGACGACGGTGCCGGATTCGAGTTTTCTGGCCGCCTCTCCCAGCTGGAGTTGGAAAACCAGCACAAAGGACCTGCCGTCATACGGGAGCGAGTGCGTTCCATTGAAGGCGAGCTCACGGTAGAATCCCTGCCGGGACACGGCTCCCGCCTCGAAATAGCCATTCCTATGAAACAGCGCGCGGTCTATGCCTAAGAGCCAACAACCAGTACGCATCCTGCTCGCCGACGATCATCCCATCTTTCGCGATGGCCTGCGCCGTCTGCTCGAAGCCGAGCCCGGGTTCCGCGTCATAGGCGAAGCCTCCGATGGCGCCGAGGCGGTGGCCATGGCCAGGAAGCTCAAACCCGATGTGCTCCTTCTGGACTTGGCTATGCCCAACCACCCCGGTCTGGAGGCTGTGCGCGAACTCGGGGGCACTGGAACCCCGACGCGCATCCTTTTGCTAACCGCCGCAGTGGAAAAAGAACAGATCGTGGAAGCTCTGCAGCTGGGCGCCCGGGGCGTGGTTCTTAAGGAATCAGCCACCCAGTTGCTGTTGGACGCTCTGCGCGCCGTTATGGCCGGTCAGTATTGGGTGGGCCGCGAAACCATCACCAATCTGGTGGAATATCTGCGCAGCCTGCTGACCCCATCGCCCACGCCAAAACAGAAGAAATTTGGCCTTACACCCCGCGAATTGGAGATTGTTTCCGCGGTCGTCGCCGGCTACACCAATAAGGATATCGCCAGCCATTTCAAAATCAGCGAGGACACGGTAAAGCATCATCTCAGCAATGTCTTTGACAAGCTGGGCGTATCAACCCGCCTGGAACTTGCCCTTTTCGCCGTTCATCAGGACCTGCCCCTCGCGCCCCTGTAACACACCTGCGGCTAAGCAGGCTGAATTCCGCTGCCCAGCCCACACTTTCGTGCCATCTGCTTGCAACACCTGTGCTATTCGCGCGTGCCACCTTGAACGGTAATATCTTTCTGTCACTTGCCGCTCCCCTGTGCAAGAACCGCGTTAGCCAGGAGAAAACTTCGTGTTCGAACTTTTTCAGAAGATGTGGAACGACAGTGACGGCCAGGATGTAGCGGAGTACGCCGTCATGCTCGCAGTTGTGCTGGTGATTGTGGTCGGGACCATCAGGCTGATTGGGTCCCAATCCAACAATGTCTTTTCATCCGTAGCCAGCACTATCTCCAAGGGGTAATGTCACCCGGGAGTCCGTCCGGCGGAGTGCAGGTCCGCATGTGAGGGTAAGAAATTAAGAAATAAAGAAGGCGCAGGCCGCCAGAAAATAGCGGCTTGCGCCTTTTGTAGTTTATCGCCCGTGCCAGTTGTGGACTGCCCAACCGAAAGTAGCACTGGACAATACGGCGAAGACAAGGTTCATGGGGGAGGAAAGTCGCGCAGCCGTAGAGAGCTGGGTTCGCCGCTCGATAATTGCCGGAGGCGCGGCATGCCGTTTTGGATTGATAATCATTTTCCGTCGGAGACGCGTTTCTGTCCTTTGCGCCTCTTCCGTTATGAACTGAAAGTTATGGTCCGGGAGACCCTGTTGCTCTTCCGGCAATGGCCTTAGCATGGGATAGCGCCTCCGAAAGATGGTGTGGTACAACGACGGCCCCGGGGAACAGATATATAGAGAGTCCTCCCTCCCCAGGAAACCGTCAAGTCAAATCGACTCTTTGCGGCTTTTAACCTAGAGGAATTAAGGCGATATTCTTAGCCTTTCCGCCATCTGCAAGGGATTATGCAAGACCCTTCCGATTTTCATCCCTGGTGATCACCGCTAGGGCATTCAGGAGGTGGCGGGTTTGGCTTCGCCCACCGCTTGAATATTAGGTGTATCAGTGCCTACCAGTTTGAGCTTGGGGGGACGATGAATGGCGTCGAGTACCTCCCGGGCAATACCGTCATCAATCTCGTTGGCCTTGTCCAGTTCCACGGGGTAGCGGATCACGACTTCCAGTCCGCCTTGCGTCAGCCGCAGGCGTGTCTCCGGCTGCAGCGAGCTCACGGACAACGGGCCCAGGCTCTGCTCCATGCTGCGCCATTGTCGTTCCATGCGGTCCCGGTAGTGCTCAAAAACTGTGCCGACGGCTGCCGTGAGTCGCTGCTCGACCTGGTGATAGTCGCTATCGGCGGCCACCGTCATGGTGATTTCATGCCAGTCAAACCTGGTGCCGGGAATCTGCTTGAATAATCCGGCGCTGGGTTGAAATATCACGGAATTGGAAAACACCACCATGCGCCCCGTCGGGGTGGCGGCTTTGCCGATTTCCATCAGGTGTAAGCGTACCAGTCCAATGTCCACGACCTCGCCGGTCACTCCTGCGATCTGCACCCGGTCCCCAACCCGAACCCCATATTTGCCGATCAAGAAAAAATAGCCGGCGATGGAAAGGATCACATTCTGCAACGCTACCGCGATTCCTGCGGTCAGCAGTCCGGCGAAGGTAGCCAGGGTTCCCAATTCGCTGGCAAACGCAACCGCCACAATCACGGCGACCAGCGACCACACCACGATGCGGCGCAGCAGCAGAAACTGGTAACGTCGCCGCACATCCTGTACGTAGCGGAAGGTGGCTCTGCGCCACACACTCGACAGAACGATAACGAACCCCAGTATGATCGCCAGCACCGCCAGCCTTAACGCCAGGCTCTTGAGTTCGCTGGTGTACTGCGACTGCACGGTATCGCGCCAGTTCGCGAGACTTCGACTGTAAAGGTCCAACAAAATGCCTTGCTTACCCAGGGGAAGGACTACGCCCGAGAGCTGCTTGAATTGGGCGGTGAGCTGATCCAATTGCTGTTTCTGTTGCGCCAGCGCAGGCTGGTCGGAAGAATCGGGCTGGTTCGATAGCTGGTCTCCCCGCTTGATCAGGTCCTTGAGGTCATTCACCAGCGGAGTGCGCATATTTTTGGCCGCTGTAGCCAGAGCGGCTGTCTGGGCAATGCCCTGATCGAGCGTGTGGACTCTGCGCCGCAAGCCAAACAATTCGGTCAATAACGCCAGGATGCCTGTGGGTTCAGCCTTGCGTGGATTGCTGTTGGAAACGGCGACGGTCTGGCCGCTTTGCCCTTTCCCGGAATCGGTAGCTGCCGCGGGCACGGCTCGCGCCAGATCTTCGATCTCATTTTGCAGGCTGCCCGAACTCAAGCCGCTGACATTTCTTCCGCTCACGAACTCAATCATGCTGCGCAGCGAATCGCGTCGCGCCCGCAGCAGATCCAATTCGCTCTGCGTCTCGGCCACCGTAGAGGCCAGGATGCCTCGCTTGCGCCCGGCGGCAGCGGCCAGTTGGACCTGCAGCGCCGCCAATTCCTGTTGCTTTGCCTTTACCTGTTGATCGGCTTTGGCCGTCATCGCCACTAGCGATTGATAACGTCCCGGAGCGGCGGCATTGGAATTAAGTTCTTCCCCTTTGACACCTCGCTGCGCCAGCAGCTGCGCCTCTGCCCGGGCAAAATCGAAGGAAAGGCGCACCACCTGGTCCGCGAGTTGCCGGTTCTGATTGAGAAAAACGATATCGCTGGGCTCGGTCGCGATTTCCTGCTGAACGGTCAGCTGCCGATACCAGACGATTGTCTGGTTCAGGTAAGAAATCACATCCTGCGCATCAGGCGCCCCGGACAGGTTGTTTCCCGCACCTGTCGTTTGGGCAACAGCTAAGCTGCCTGCCGATAGGGCCAGCAGCAGCAAACAGGCAGCGAGTATGCGATTTTTATGGAGATATGTCATGCGATAAGGGGACCAGCAACCTCCCCACTCAGCCCAAATTGCGGCCACTCACCTGCGGACTGGTGACTGGTGCGTGATTAGGTATTGTCAGTTTAAATGAAGCCTGAAGCCGCTGGCGTGCGCTTGCCCAGTGAGATACAAAGGCAGAGACCCA
>DATGIY010000301.1:0-3490 GCA_035295475.1 Terriglobales bacterium | reverse complement strand
CATGCGGGCATCGATGTGGACGTCGAGCGGGACGGAATCGGGGCCGCGCGAAACAAGCTGCAGCAAGATTCGCGTGCCCCACGCGGCGAAGAGGACCCCGAGAGCGCCCCCAATCGCGGCCAACAACAGGCTCTCCGTGATCAATTGAATACCCAGGCGCAGGCGGCTGGCGCCCATCGCCAGGTGGACGGCGATTTCCTTTTGACGGCCGGTGGCGCGCGCCAGCAGCAGGTTGGCGATGTTGGCGCAGGCGATCAGCAGCACCAGGCCGACCACCGTCATCATCAGCGCTCCCGCGCGCGTAAACAGGCCGCGCAGATTGGGGTTGATTGTGCTTTCCAGAAAAGGAAGAGCCGTGAAATCGCGCCCCATGTTCGGTGTGGGAAACTCGCGCTGCAGATCGGAGCCCAGCGCCTGCAGCTCCGCCGTCGCCTGGGCTGCGCTTACCCCGGGCTTGAGCCGGCCCACCACAAAACACCCCAGGAAGCGCCGGTCATTGAACCAGGCTTTCTGGACGCCTGAAAGCAGCTGGTCGTGCATCGACATGGGCACCCACATATCCGGCCCGCCCAGCGCCGCTGTGCCCTGAAAGCCACGGGGGGCCACGCCGATAATCGTGAACCCCTGGCCATTGAGCAGCACGTTTTCGCCGATCACCTTGGGATTGGCGGCAAATTTACGCTCCCAAAAACCATGGCTGAGCACGATCACCGGTCCGGCGCCAAGCTCGCGGTCCTCCTCAGGGCGGAACGTGCGCCCCAAGGCGGCCTGTACCCCTAAGACATCAAAAAAATTCCCCGAAACCAGGTTGGCGTTGTAATTGTCGGGATGACCGTCAATGGTCATGCTCACCGTGGTGCCCATCTGCATAAACAGGCCGGAGAACGACTGGCTTCGCCGCTGAATGTCTTCCCCGTTGGGATGGGAGACTTGCAGAAAGTTGCTAAGTCCGCCCTTATTGCGCTGGTCGGTGGTGTAAACGGAAAGTAACCGGCCGGCATCCTTCACCGCAATGGGGTTGAAAAACACCGCGTTCACGACGGTGAAGATGGCGGTGTTGGCGCCAATTCCCAGCGCCAGCGTCAGAATCGCCACCGCCACAAACCCCGGGGATTTGCGCATAGTGCGGAAGGCATAGCGAACATCCTGGCCAATGTGAACCATCCCTCACCCCCATGGAACAACCGACGGCCGGGCTGCCATTCGGTTAGCAGGCGCTAGTTTATAGCCGTTTCCTTTCGCAGAGCGTTCAAGCTCAAATTCCTCCGGAGTTGACCAACTGAGAACTTAGCGCCGGGTATCGCCTAGCGCCCCGTGCTAGACTTTTTGTACCGACTTTGCCCTGCTCTTCTTAGCGCCGGATGCGGATTTTCACGCGCTACATTCTGCGGGAAGTGCTCTCCCACGCCGCTATCGGCGCGGCCGTCTTCACCTTTGTCATTTTTCTTCGTGACCTGGAACGAATCCTGGAGTTGGTAGTGCGTGCCAGCGCCCCTCTGCCCAGCGTGGCCGAGCTCTTCTTCTTTACGATTCCCACCGCCCTCACCATCACCATCCCGATGGGCGTACTCGTGGGCATCCTGATTGGCCTCAGCCGCCTCGCGGCCGACAGCGAAGTGACCGCCATGCGCGCCAGCGGCATCGGCGTGGCCACCTTCGTGCGCATCATTTCCCTCTTCGTGCTCGTCGCCTGGGGCCTGGCCATGATCAACAACATCTATTGGGCGCCGCGCTCCGCTGCTGCCCTGGACCGCCTGCAGGACAAGCTCAAGAGCTCCCAGGTCTCCTTCGAAGTCCAGCCCCGGGTTTTCTACGAGGGCTTCCGCAACATCGTGCTCTACGTGCAGGACGCCACCACCACCGCCGGTTCGGCTCTGTGGAAAGGCGTCTTTCTGGCCGATATCAGCGATCCCCAGAATCCCAAAATCATCGTCGCCCAGGAAGGCATGGCGGTCAGTGAGGGTCCGCAGAACGTGCACCTGCACTTGATGCGCGGGCAGCAGCACGAAACCGTTCCCAACAATCCCGAGCAGTACTCCATCACCACCTTCAACGCTACCGACATCCCCATCCAGATGCCGCCTGAAAATCAGGGGCAGCCCACCCCCACTACTGAACTCACCAGCAGCAGCCTGTTGCGCCAGGCGCGCGCCGCCAAGGACCCGGGTCAGTCTCGCGCCTATATGATCGAGTTTCACCGCCGCCTGGCCCTGCCCACCGCCTGCCTGGTCCTGGCTCTGGTGGGCATTCCCCTCGGCCTTTCCTCCAAGAAGGGAGGCAAATCCACCGGCATCGTCCTCACCATCGCTTTGGTTTTCGTCTATTACTTCATTTCGCTTTTTGGGGTGTCGCTGGCGCGGCAGGGCAGATTGTCGCCCGCGGTGGGAGTCTGGCTGGCCAACATTCTGTTCTTCGTTGGGGGCGTGATTTTGTTATGGCGTGTGGATCAGATGCCCCTGGAGATCGGCTCGGTACGCGCCTGGTGGCAGCGTACGCGCCAGCGCTTCCTCAAACGTAAGCAGGCTCTGCTGGCCTCGCATGGCAGCAGCGCCTTCGAACGGGCTTCTACGCGCAAGCGCATGTTCAGCGCCCGCTTCCCCTTGCTGCTCGACGACTACATCCTCAAGGAATTCATCACCTACCTGGTGATGATCCTCGCTACCTTCCTCATCCTGGTGCTGGTCTTCACCTTCTTTGAATTGCTTGGCGACATCCTGCGAAACAAGATCCCCCTCACCATCGTGGGCGAATATCTGCTGAACGTCGCTCCCTACTTGATTTACAAGACCACCCCCATGAGCATGCTGCTGGCGGTGCTCGTCACCCTGGGGCTGATGCAGAAAGCCAACGAAGTCACCGCCATGAAGGCCAGCGGCATCAGCATCTATCGCATCGTGGTGCCCATCCTGCTGACCGGCATACTGCTGGCCTCGGCTTTGTTCTTTTTCGATCAGTTCTATCTGCCGGCGGCCAACCGCCGTCAGGACGCGCTGCGCAATATCATCAAGGGCAAGCCGGCGCAGACCTATCTTCGTCCCGATCGCCGCTGGATCGTCGGCCAGCACAACACCATTTACTACTACCAGTTCTTCGATTCCGATCGCGACCAGTTCGCCCGCATCACCGCCTACGAGTTCGAGCCCCACAATTTCCAGATCACCCGCCGCATCTACGCCACCCGCGCCCACTGGGAAGACAGCCTGGGCAAATGGATCTACGAACGCGGCTGGGAGCGCGCCTTTCATGGTCCGGCGATCGAGTCCTACAAGAAATTTGACGTCGCCACTTTTGCCGCGCTCAGCGAACCCCCTGTCTACTTCAAGAAGGAAGTAAAGCAATCGTCGGAGATGAATTACGAGGAGCTGACCCGTTATATCGGCGACCTGGAACAGTCCGGCTTCGACGTGGTCCGCCTCAAGGTGCAATTGCAGGAGAAGTTCGCTTTTCCGCTCATCACCTTTGTGATGGCTGTTCTTGCCATCCCCTTCTC
>DATGIY010000300.1:0-3970 GCA_035295475.1 Terriglobales bacterium | reverse complement strand
GAACATCATCTCCAAGTTCGAGCCCGAACTCGCGCAGCACCCCCCGCGGATCAATCACCGCGCGCGAGCGATAGGGTGCGGACTTGTACCAGACTGGCGGCAGGCCAAGCACCGCCCAGGGATAGCAGGAGCAGAGGGTACAGACAATCAGGTTGTGCACGCTGGGCGTGTTCTCCACGACTACGATGCGGTCACCCTGCCGGCTGATGAAGCCGAAATCGGCCATGGCGTCATTCGCGTCCGCCAGCAGGCGCGCCTTGTAGGCCGGATCAACCCAGGCCCGCGCCACCACTCGGGCGCCGTTGCGCGGGCCAATCTTGTGCTCATAAGCGTCCACCAGGGCGTCCAGGGCCGCCCGATCCACCAGTCCTTTCTCGACCAGCAATGATTCCAGTGCCTTCACCCGCAGGGCCGGATCGGAAGGAACCGCCTGATGCTCGTGTTCATGCTCATGCGCGTGGGCCAAGTCAGGAGTCATTGCCGCTCCCGCGCTCGCCGCCGCTGTGGTCAGGAAATCGCGCCGCGTTATGGCCATCGGAACTGTCCTTGCTATCAGGTGGGAGCACTGCTGCGAAATGGCCGTTGTTGACCGCGACATTTTGGTGCAAGGGTGGCGCCCTGTCAACCGGAATACGACGCCGCGTCCACACTCGCCCTAACCCTAAGTCGGCGTATTTCCTTCGTCCTCCTAATTTTGCCGGGCCAAGGGCATGACGTCGGCAAGATAGGCGATCACCGTCGAAAGCACCTCCGTTGCTGTTGATGTTCCCGGTGTAACTGGGTACTGAGTACTGGGTACTGTTGTTTGCCCTGGTTTATTCTGGAATACATGCACCGCCTGCTCTGTGTTACCGCCCACCCTGACGACGAAGCCGGCAACTTCGGAGGCTCACTGCTGCTTTACCACGGTCGCGGCGTCGAAACCCACGTCATCTGCCTGACCCCGGGCCAGGCGGCGTCCAATCGCGGCGGCGCCCGCACCGACCAGGAATTGGCAACGCTGCGGCGCAAGGAGTTCGCCGCCTCCTGCCAACTCCTCAAGGTTACCCGCGCCGAGGTGCTCGACTACGCCGACGCCCACCTGCATCGCATTGATCTCTACAGCGTGGTATCGGAGCTGACCCGCCGCATGCGCCAGATTCGCCCGCAGGTGGTGCTCACGTTCGGTCCCGAAGGCGGCATTACCGGCCATCCCGACCATGGCATGGCCGGCATCTTCGCCAGCCTGGCTTTTCAGTGGGCGGACCGCAGCAACCGCTTTCCCGAGCAACTTCAAGATGGGGTCAGCCTCTACCGGCCGCAGAAGCTGTACTATGCAGCCGCACCATTCACGCTACCCAATCGCCAGCCCATCTCACCGCCACCCGCCACCATCACCATCAATATCGGCAAATTTCTGGAAGACAAGATTCGCGCCTTTCAGTGCCATACCAGCCAATCGCCGCTATTTCCGATATTTGAAAAGGGAGTGCGCCAGCGCGGCGCCCAGGAGGAATTCCACCTGGCAGCCACCAGCACGCCGGGCGCGCTTAAGCCGGAGAAGGACCTATTCGATGGCGTGATTGACGATTGAAAGATCAGCAATCAGCTCTCAGCCATCAGCACTCAGCCAGAGAAATCTCCGGTAAACTCCGATGAAACTGTGGCCTTACTCCTGACGGCCGGGCGCCAATCGTCAATCGACAATCTTCAATCGTCAAAGTTTCTGTGTTCCGTGCCTCAGTGGCAAGAAACTCTTGATGCCAGAATGCCTGTGAGCCGCGGCGATAAGGGAACAACAGGGGTCCTTCGACTCGGGCGTTCGCCCTCGCTCAGGATGACAGCAGCAGAAACTGGCTTTCAATCGTCAATCGACAATCTTCAATCGTCAATTCTCGGTGACTCACTTCGCCGGCAGCGCCTTGACAATATCGCTCAGCAGATCGGGCTGGCCAGTCTCCCGCTCCAGGTGGGGATACATCTCGCCCCCGTGATAATCCAAGGAGTAGGTGGTGAAGTAATCGGTGTTTTCCACCAGCAACTGCAGCGGTCCGCTGGCCGTCTTGGTCGCCTTGAGCGCGTCATGCCAGACATCGGCCGTGAACTTGCGTCCATTGACCGCAATCACCTTCATGCCTGGGCCAATCCCGGCATTGGCCGCCAGCATGCCGTGCACCGTGTCCACGATGGTGCCATCATCCTCTAGCGCCAGCCCGACGGAGTATTCAGCGTTGATGGACTTGCGGTCTTGCTCGGCGAGTTTCGACATCTCCGAGGGTGTATCGGTGTACACCACGCGCCAGCCGCTGCCCTCGATTCCGCCCAGCGGCGCATGCGGCGAGAGGCTGGTCAGGCGCTCATGCCAGAAACCGCGCCAATCATAGGGGGCGATCTGGTTGAGCGCATTCACCAGCTCGTCAAAGGTGTAGGGCTTCACCATGGGGGCTTGATTAGGCTGCGGCGTCGCACCGGCGTAGAACAGTTTGCAGAAATCATTCAGCGATTTTTGATTGTGCGTCTGCTGGCGGATGATGACGTCGGCCCACAACCAGTCCAGTACGCCTTCGTCGTAGAAATCCACGCTGCGCCGCCACGAGGACCATTGCGAGGGTGCGAAATATAGAATCTGGGCGGCATCGTTGTCGTCCTGCAGGTCGCGCCAGGTTCGTCCCGGCCGGTGATCCAGTTCGGCGCCAATCATGGCCAGTTCATCCCGGTACTCTTCCGGCGTCCACAGTCCGCTGCGCGCGGTGAGGACGTCGCCCAGGTAGGAGGTCAGGCCCTCGTACACCCACAGCAGGGTGGTGATCATGGGCTTCTGGTAATCGGGGGTGGTCAGGTCGGCGGGGCGGCGATACTTGCCGTTCCAGGAGTGCACATATTCGTGCGGCAGCAGCCCGGCGTCGAGCTTGCGCGCGGTGGGGTTGGTGAGCCCATCCTCACCCACGCGGCTGTCGTCGGATTCATGATGCTCTAACCCGAAGTGCGCCACGTGATCGCTCAGGCTATACAGAAAGTGGTAATCGCGGTAATGGCGCGCCCCGAACAGGGCATAGGCCTGCGCCACCAGGTTGCGATAATCCTGCCAGACGTCCGCCGGCGCATCCAGGGCGGCCTCGCTATCGGCGGCAATGTCCATCTCGTGATGCGGGTACTCGCCGGCGGGGCTCAAGGGCACCACTTTCAGATACTCGCCCGCGATCACCGGAGAGTCCACCAGCGTGTACAGCGAAGTCGGCTTGAAGTTGATTTCTTCGCCCGACTGGCTGGCCACGGGTAGGGCGCTGCCGAATTTCCAGCCTTCCGGCAGGCGCAGGCTGGCGGTGTAGGTAATCTGGTCGGCAGGCCAGCCCTGGGGATAGAGCAATACCTGGTTCCAGTTGACCACGGTCATGCGCGCAGTCGCCGAGGCCGACTCCGAAAAGCCGCGTTCGCCCGCCGGCGAAAGATAATCCAGCGAAGCTTCTACGCTGGTCACCCCGGCTGGCACCTGCACGTGAATGGTAAACATGTCGGTGAGGTCACGGCGCCAGTTCAGGGTCTGGCCGTTGCCCGTGAACTTCAGCCCTGCCAGATCCACGATCGGCCCGTCCGGCGCATGTTCCCCGGGGAGCCACTTGGGGTAATAGAGGGTCAGGGTGCCAGGAGTTGCCGGAATCGTCAGCTTGGCATGGAAAATTTTGCGCGGCGCTTCCGTGGCGTCCACCGCCAGCGTGATGCTGGGCGCCTTGGGCTGTGCGAGAGAAGGAAGGGAAAGAATCAGGACAGCGGTAACCGCCAAGAGTGCACGGCAGCGGGAAAGGGACATGCGCGCTCCTGCAATAGTGAGTTCAGCCCTGGGGGGCAAAACTCATGACTATAGCAGCTTGGAGCGGGCGCTGTCGAAGGCAGGACAATGTCGTATTACGATAGAAGTACTCATCGCGGAGACGCCGAGCCCGCCGAGCACTCCCAGATAAGTCTTATTTTCTCTGCGTACTCTGCGTCTCGG
>DATGIY010000299.1:0-6651 GCA_035295475.1 Terriglobales bacterium | reverse complement strand
AGTTCCTGGGCCAAGGGGCGAGCCGATTGCGTGCGGTCCAGCACCGAGCCGCCCAGGCGCAGAATCAGCGCCACTCCCAGGATGACCGGCACCAGGGTGATAAAGCGCAGGGCACGCACTCCGCGGCGCGCCAGCGTAATTAACATGGCGATAAACAGCGCCGCAGAAACCACAATCGCGATGACCAGCGCCTGCGCGCTGGCGTTCCTGCCCAGCGCAATGTATTGCACCAGCAATGCCGGGCCCATCACACCGGCCGCCATGGCCAGATGCAGCACCAGCCAGACCACGTGCGCACGCTTGCCGCTCACGGTCAGGCGTTGCAGATGATCGGCCAGCAGCATGGCTCCGGCAGGCACCGCCGGCAGGATGTAGGCGGGGAGCTTGGACTGCGAAGCGGAGAAAAACACGAGCACGACTGTGATCCAGGTCAGAAAGAAGCTGTCGGCGGGAACGGTGGCGTCATCGGCATCGGGTTCGCGTTTCCAGCGCCGCACCGCTGCGGCAAAGGCGGCGATGACCAGGAACGTCCAGGGCACGAATGCCAGCAGCAGTACCGGCAGGAAATACCACCACGGCTGCAGATGGTGATAAAGATTGGTGCTGAAACGGGCGAAATTCTGCTCGATGATGAAGCTGTGAAAGAAGCTGGGATTTTCGCGCTGCACCGCCACGTACCATGGCAGCGCTGCAGCCAAAAAGAGCAGTACGCCCGGCCACCACAAGGTTTGCAGGATCAGCCGCAGGTTTCGCCATGCCAGAGCAAACAGCACAATGATGATGCCCGCCAGTACTACCGCCACCGGACCTTTCGCCAGGACCGCCAAAGCCAGAAAAAAATAAAATCCCAGCAGCCAGCGCCGGCGTCCGCCCTCGTACCACGCCAGCCACGCTAGCAGAGCTATGGTGAAGGTAGCGGTCAGCGGCATATCAGTGGAGGCGCTGCGCGAGAGGCCGATGATGCCGGCGCTTGCGGCCGTAATCAGCGCTGCATCCAGCTGAAATCCACGGCGAAACTGGCGGAAGAAAAGATAAATGGCGAGTACCATGGCGGTGGCATCCATGGCGGAAGGCAGTCGCGCCACCCAGTCGCTGACGCCAAATACCTTGTAGCAGAGCATGGCCTGCCAGTAGTACAGGACCGGTTTTTCCAACCAAGGATGACCGTAAAGGAAAGGCGTAACCCAGTTATGGCGCTCCAGCATCTCCCGCGCTACCTGGGCATAGCGCGGCTCATCGGCGCCCACCAACCCGAAGGCGCCCAGCCCGAAGTAAAACAGAAAGGCGCAGAAACCGGCCAGGGTGAGCCATTCCACTCCGCTCCTCAGTTCCCGGTTCTCAGTTCTGGGGCGGTCGTTAGTAGTCAGTGCTTGGTCGTCGGCCATCAGTGTTTCGAAGTCGGCACGGATTTGGCTGGCGACCAACGATTCACGCCCCAACGACGGAAGCCATTGTTCGCAGCCTGCTGCCTGGGCCAGTTTACTGCACGGTGGGATTCAATTGGAGTTGTGCCATGATGCGGGCCACGGCCACGGTGAGCGGCCCATCAATGGAGCAGCCGCTGGCACAGTCATGGCCGCCACCGCCAAAGTATTCCGCTACCTTGGCCACGTTCACATCGCCTTTGCTGCGCAGGCTCACGCGATAACGGTGGTCGGAAAGCTCGCGGAAGAAGATGGAGACCTCCACTCCGTCGATGGCGAGAGCGTAGTTGACTAAGCCTTCGCAATCCTCATCGCTGGCCGCACAACGCTCCATGTGCTCGCGCGTCACCCACATCCAGGTCACGTTACCCTCGCGGTGCAGATTGGAGAGCGCCGCTCCCAGCAGCCGCATTTTGGAAGTCGGGTGCGAGAAGTAGACGCTCTGCGCAATGCGCGCGGCATCCGCCCCACACAGCACCAGCTCGCGAGCCAGGGCAAAGGTGTGCTCATTGGTGCCAACGAAGCTGAAGGAACCAGTATCGGTCAGGACCGCGGCGTAGAGACAAGTAGCCATCTCCGGCGAGATGGGGACTCCCGCCTGGCGCGCCAGACGGTAAACCATTTCGGCGGTGGCGCAGGCGTGGGGATCAATCCAGTTGACGTGAGCGAATGGCCGGGCGGAGCTGTGATGGTCAATGTTGATGAGAAAGCGTCCGTCCAGACCCTCCAGGCGGGTGCGCTGCACGCTGTCGCATTCCAGAATGATGGCAGCGTCAAAGCCGTTGCTGATTTCGCGGGCTTGCACGATGGAATCTGAAAACGGCAAGGGACGGTAGATGACAGGGACGGGATCAGCCATTACTACCTGGGCCTGCTTGCCCAGCCGGCGCAAAATCTGCCAGCAGGCCAGCACCGAGCCCACCGCATCTCCATCGGGGCGCGCATGCGAGGTCAGCAGGAAACGGTCTCGCCGTCCAATTTCGTTTAGAACTTCTTTCAACATGGCTTACACGGACACCAGCCGCAGTCCTCAACTGCGGCGAAGATATACTCTATTTTTTATTCTGCTTGATGCGCTTGAGAAGTTGATCAATTCTAGTCTCATATTGCTGGGACTTGTCCAGCGCAAAAAATAGCTCGGGTGCATGACGCAATTGCAGCCGTTCCGCAAGTTCGTGGCGGATAAATCCGCGCGCGGCGGTCAGACCTTTGAGCGTCTCCTGCGCTTCCGCCTCTTCCCCCTGCACCGCTACCAGAACGTGGGCCGACTTGCCGTCGGGCGCCAACTGCACCCCGGTGACGTTGGCCAAGCCTATCCGCGGATCTCCCAGCTCGCCCTCCAGGATGGTTTCGATTTCTTCGCGCAGGGCTTCCCCCAAACGCTCCCGGTGATGCCTTTGATTCCGCTGCTCCACTGCGACCCCACAAGCCAAAAAGAACGCTAGAGAATACCAAAAAGATACTGCAAGAATGCCTCGGCAAGCACGGCTATCCGGAGGCGATTTCCCGAACCGGGAAACAAGGAGTGCAACTAATTGCTAGCACTTGCTAGCAACAAGTGCGCGGCGGAGCGCCACTCAGAGGTATTCGAGAAACGAATCAGCCACTTCCGCGCCGGCATTGTTGGCGATGCGCAGCGCCTGACGCTCCACGTTCTGCATCAGGCCATCCAGGTAGTCGCGGGAATCGGAAATGCTGGCCACGCCAATGGTGGCACGTTGCCACAAATCGTTGTGATCCAGTTCCGCCACCGCGACGTTGAACTTCGCCCGCAGCCGGTCTTTCAGGCTGCGCACCACCTGGCGCTTATCCTTCAGCGAATGCGCCGCTTCTATGCGCAGCTCGAGGGTGAGGAGAGCGACCAAGGTTCGACTTCCGGTTCCACTTTCGACTACGGTACGAGTCGGTGACTCGAAAGCCGAAAGTTGCGACTGGAAACCAGCTTCTCAGGCAAGCGCTTCGGCCGCGACGCGCTCGGTGGCAAAGGCCTCGATGACATCGCCCACCTTGACATCGCCGTAGTTGGCGATGGAAATGCCGCACTCCATGCCATTGCGCACCTCGCTGACGTCTTCCTTGAAGCGGCGCAAAGATCCGATCTTGCCCTTGAATACCACGACGTTGTCGCGCAGCAGGCGCACTTCGGAATCCCGCTTGATGCTGCCGTCTTGCACGTAGCAGCCCGCCACCGTGCCCACCTTGGGAATGCGGAAGGTCTCGCGCACCTCCGCCCGCCCATGGTAGGTCTCCTTGATGGTCGGCTCCAGCAGTCCGCTCATGGCCTTTTTGATCTCGTCCTGCAGCTCGTAAATAATGGAGTGCAGGCGGATATCTACTTTCTCCTGCTCCGCCAGTTCCTGGGCTTTGCGCTCCGGACGTACATTGAAGCCGATGATGATGGCGTTCGATGCCGAAGCCAGCAGCACATCGCTTTCCGTGATTGCCCCCACGCCGCTGCGCAGGATGTTGATGCGCACTTTGTCGCTCGACAGCTTGCTCAGCAGGTCGCTGAGCACCTCCACCGAACCCTGCACATCGCCCTTCAGAATGATGGAAAGCTCCTTGGTTCCCCCGGCCTGCATCTGCTGCGCCAGGCCTTCCAGCGACATGCGGGAACTCTTGGCCAGCTCGGCTTCGCGCGCTTTCTGCTCGCGATATTCGGAGATGTCGCGGGCGCGGTCGCGATCGGCCACTACCACGAACTGATCTCCCGCCTGCGGCAGGTTTTCCAGGCCCAGAATTTCCACCGGGGTGGAAGGCGGGGCCTCGTCGAGCGCGTTGCTGCGGTCGTCGAACATGGCCCGCACCTTGCCATACACGTTGCCCACCACGAAGTTGTCGCTCACCCGCAGGGTGCCGTTCTGCACCAGCACGGTGGCCACCGGGCCGCGGCCGCGATCCAGCTTGGCTTCCAGCACCACGCCGGTCGCCGGCCGGTCCGGATTGGCCTTGAGCTCCTGCAGGTCAGCCACCAGGCAGATCATTTCCATCAGCAGGTTGAGATTGGTTTTCTGCTTGGCGGAAACATCCACGAACACGGTGGTACCGCCCCAATCTTCCGGCATGAGGCCGCGATCGGCGAGCTGCTTCTTCACCCGGTCCGGCAGAGCGTCCGGTTTATCAATTTTGTTCACGGCCACGATGATCGGCACTTCCGCCGCGCGCGCGTGATCGATCGCCTCGATGGTTTGCGGCATAACCCCGTCATCGGCGGCGACCACCAGCACCACTATGTCGGTGGCCTTGGCGCCACGGGCCCGCATGCGGGTGAAGGCTTCGTGGCCGGGGGTATCGAGAAACACGATCTCCCGTCCGTAAGCCGGCGATTGCGTGTCCAGAATCTTCACCTTATAGGCGCCAATGTGCTGGGTTATTCCGCCCGCCTCGCCTTCGGCGACATTGGTGGAGCGGATGGAATCGAGCAGCGTGGTCTTGCCGTGATCCACGTGGCCCATGATGGTGACCACTGGCGGCCGGGGTAAAGCACCGGCGGGTTCTTCGGTAGCCGCTTCGGCGGCGGTAGCTTCCTGCGCCGCCTGCTGCTCGAAGCTGATCACCGTAGTGTCCGCCCCGAAGAAACGGGCCATTTCGCTGGCCAGTTCGGCATCCAGCGTCTGATTGATGGTGGCGAAAACGCCTTTTGCCAACAGCCGCGCAATCAGATCTTTGGCGCGAACGCCCAGCTTCTCCGCCAAATCCTTTACGCTAATGCCTTCGGTAATGGTGATGTTGCGAGTAATTGGCAGCGGCTCATTGTTCACCGGTAACCGCGGCGGGGGCACAAAGCCCTTCATGGGGCCTTCTTTGACCCCACGCGGCACGTAGCGCTGACCGGGGCGCCGGGAGGGACCACCGGGACGGCTCCCTGGACGCGGCGTCGGCGGCGCACCAGGTCCTACTCCCATGGGGCGCGGCCCGCCGGGCGCCTGTCGCGTCGGATGCATGGGCCGTCGTTCGCCCGGACGGAGCGGCGGGCGGGTAGCGGGTCCGCCCGAAGGACGCGGACGCTGGAAAATTGGCTGTCCAGGCACGGGACGGCCTGGCGCGGGACGGCCCGCAATCGGCCGCCCGGGAACAGGCCGGGCCTGTGTGTTCGCCGCGGGTGTGTCGATACGTGGCGCGGGCGTAGGTGCTTTGTAAACCGGGCGCGGCCCGGTTTGCGGCACAATCATGCGCCGAGGCGGAGCGGCAGGCGTGGCGGGACGCTGAACGGGCGGCTGAGCCGCCGCGGGAGCGCTGGCCATGGGCTGCGCTGGCGGCTGCGGCGGCGGAGCCGGCGTAACTGCCGGCGGGGCAGCCTGCGCGGGCGCAGCCGGGGCAGCGGGACGCGCTACTGGCGGCGTCACAACAGGCTTTGGCGGAGGCGCGGCCGCAGGTTGCGCAACCGGCGGAGGGCTGGAAGGCGCGGTCACCTGCGGTGGCGCGGGAACAGCCGGTTTACTGGGGACAGGCGGAGCCGCGACCGGAGCCGGGGTTGGCGGCGCGGCCGCCGGCTTGCTCTCCACCGGCTGGGGCGCCGGCGCGGGCGGCGCCGGACGCTTCACCGGAGCCGTGGCAGCCTGCTGCTGCTGCGTAATCAGTTTCAGGACATCGCCGGGTTTGGAGATGTGCGAAAGATCAATTTTGGTCTTGATACCTTCAGGTTCTTCGGCGCGGGCGCGCGACGACCGCCCCGAACCACCTGCTTGCGCCTCGGCCTGAGTGCGAAAATGGGCCCGCACCCGCTCCGCTTCATCCGCTTCAATGGAGCTGGAATGGGTCTTCTTTTCGGTGACGCCCACCACCGGCAGAACGTCCAGAATGGCTTTGCTTTTGACCTCCAGTTCCCTGGCGAGGTCGTTAATACGAATCTTCATCCGCCTTGTATTTCCTCCGTTTGTCTTCCCGCTAAGTCTTCATCTCAACCTCACGGTTTTTTTCTGATATCTGTATCCACTCGCGAGGAGCCGCTCGTGAATCTGCCTTTGCGGCGGCACCTGAACTGCGCCATCGCCGCCTCGCCCATAACCTATGAGCTGCCCTTTTCTTCAGGGGGAATGGTTTCCTCATCGGGGTGGTCGGGATGCGTGTGCACCTCCTCCACATCCGCCGGAGGAGCGTTTTCCACGCCGCTGACCGCCTCAGCCTCGAGCGTCTGCTCGGTTTCCGCCAGTTCCTGCACGCTCTCCGGAGCCATCTCCGCCGTATCGGACAAACCTACGGCGTCGCCCGATTGTCCCGCCGAATC
>DATGIY010000298.1:0-8024 GCA_035295475.1 Terriglobales bacterium | reverse complement strand
GAGCACTCTCGAGTGATGTATGAGTGCATGAAGGCGGGCCGGGTGATCGAATTCCCCGAGCAGGAGACGATTTCCGACAGCACCGCCGGCGGAGTGGAAGATGGCGCTATCACTCTGGAACTGTGCCGCAAGCTCATCGATGATTGCGTACTGGTTTCAGAGGCGGAGATCGTTGCCGCCATGAAGCTAATACTGGAGAAGGAGCGCTGGTTAGTCGAAGGAGCCGCGGCCCTGCCGGTAGCGGCCTATTTGCAGCAGGCCAGGAAATACGCGGGCAAAAAAGTGGCAATTCTCCTTTGCGGCCGCAACATACCTTTCAAGAGACTGCAGGCGGTGCTGAACGGGACTAGCTGACGCTTGGCGAAATAATCAGTGCGGAGCCTGATTGCCGGCACTAATGACCAATCGCCGTATTGAGCGCTCGCGGTTCCGCTCGGTAGGACGCGATCAATTCGTCCAGCTTGGAGAAAAGTCGGGAGTTGTCCTGGGCGGGATAGCTGCGCAATTTCTCACGGTAATCGTCTAGGTTGAACAGGAATGATTCGATGCGTTCCTTGTTCAGCTCTTCCCAGTACGCTCCATATCCCATCTTCTGCACGTAATAGGCATTGAAAACCTGCTCAAACTGCCGCTGCAGCGGCCATGCCAGATAAGGTTTGCGTAGGTGCAGGGCCTCGCTGATCAGCGAGAAACCGGAGTTGGCCAGCACCGCTTTGCAGCCGGCCAGATCTTCCAAAAAGCCACCCAGGCTGGGCCGGCGAAAGAGGAGATTCGAGTCCTTACCTTCGGCTTCGAATCCGTAGCACACGAACGGCTGACGAATGCGCTTAAGCAACTCCACTAATTCAGCAGAAGGGGATGTTAAATAAACCAGAACATAATCCCCCTCGGTCGATCGCGCCTGCAATACCTCCTGACGAAGAATGGGAGGGACGATGAAGGTATGCTTGCGCCGCGGGGGCGCGTCAAAGAACGAGGTGACCACGTAGGCATCGCAGCCGTGGGTCATGAATCGGGTGACAAGTTTGGCTGCGGCCGCATCCTTTCGATACTCCCGGGGATAGCCGATCTCAGCACGAGTTAGCAGGTGTTGATTGTCAATGGAAATTACCGGCAAGCGGCGGCGGTGCGCCACGTGGCACGAGAGCGGCTCAAAATCAGTGCACACCAGGTCGATAGCCCAATGCTGGGCCAGGCGCATCAATCGCGCGATACTCTTGGCAGGGCGCGGCGCTTTGAGCAGGTTCCCGAGTATAGTTTTGCGGTAGCGGACTTGGTTACGCACATAGGCCAGGCGCAAACCGTAAATTTCAGTGACCTCGAAATCGGATTTCAGGTTGCGCAGGCCGCGATCGAAAGAAACGATATGGACGGTGTGTCCCTGACGCTGCAGATGGAGGATGATCTCTCTGGCCCGGGTGGAGTGGCCCGAGCCCTCGCCGTTCACGCCATAAAGGATGTTGGCCATGGCCGCTCCCGAAAGCCAGGGAAATTAATGGCCAGATTGTAAGCGTATAGTCAGCGCGAAGCTACGGTTGGGTCTGTCAAGAATCGGCCGACACCGAGCGGACAACCCGTAATTCAGAAGAACCCTTGGCGCAGTTCTTGCGGACTTTGCGTGCGATCAGCGGCCTGCGGTTGCGGCTGCGGCCTTTTGCGGTGCGAATGAGGCGATCGCTTCCAGCAACTTTTCCACGGTGTAGGGCGAGTCCAGTTCTTTGTCCACGCTGGGATGCCCGTGGGTAGCGTGCAGGACCAGCACTCGGGTCGCCTGATTTGCCTTCTTCGCCATATACGGAAGATGATGGCGATCGTTTTTGCTGAGCGTGGCGCCCAGGATCAGCAGGTCGTAGCTCTTACGCCGCACCGACTCTTCTACCGCTTTGCGGCCGGTCACCTGGTCAACAGTGTGCCCTGCTTTTTGCATGGCGGCAGCATTGGAACCAAGTACTTCAAGATCATCTTCCGCGTAGAGAATGGAAAGCTGGTGTGCTGGTTTAGACATGACTTGGCCGTTTGGCAACGTCTCCGGAAAGCACAGTAGCAAGCGCACCTGACGCCGGAAACATCACCAAAGATCAAGTCCTGCTGGGATATCTACAACTACTCGGCAATCAACAACTTACAGATATTTTAGCGTATCCGCGATCAATTTATGGGTGCCTGCATAGGAGTCGCCGCCGCCCTCCCATTCCATGGAGCAGTAGCCGCGGAAGCCGCTGCTCTTCAGAATGGCAAAGGTTTTGGGAATGTCGATGCGGTACACCCTGCCGCCGTCTCCAACTTCGGAGTCTTTTACATGGCAGATGTTATGGGCATGATGGAACATGGCGGTGACCGCGCGGTACTCAAAATCGGCATTGCCGCTGAGCATGGAATTGCAGAAATCGGGCAGGGCATGCAGCCAGGGGCTGTTCACCTTCTTAACCACATTGACGATGAAGAAGGCGTCCTCGCTCACCAGGTCATCGTTTTCGAGATTGACCACGACATTTTTGGAGGCAGCATAGTTCACTACTTCGCCCAGCGCCGCCGCGGTGCGATTCACATCCGGCTTGGAGTTTTTGGACCGCCCGATGTGGTTGCGAATGCTGGGTGATCCAACCGCTACCGCTATGTCCACCCATTTCGTTCCCAGGGCGATGGCTTTCTGGCGGATCGCCGGATCGGGATCGTAGTAGCTCTCTTCTCCGCCCATGGGTATATCGACGATATGACTGCCGGCCTTCTGCACGGCCTGGCGGAATCGGTGGAGGTAGTCCTCGTCGGTGGAGGCGAAATGATCGGCCAGAGGTTCGATCTTATTGATCTTGAACTCCCGGACCACCATGGCGGGAAATTCCAGCAGCGTCATGCCCGGTTTGCTGCGATCGCGGTATTCGTTTGTCGGGCTGTCAATCCAGAAACGGAAGGGCCATGAAGCGACTGCGATGCGCTCGCGCGGCGCAGTGGGGAAGGCCATGTGCGGTGCACGTGGAGCCGCCCGCAGAGTTGTACTGAGAATCGGAGAAACAGCGGTGGCGGCGCCGGCGGCAGCCACCATTCCGAGCGAGTTTCTTAGAAATGAACGTCGTGACAAATGGCTCATGCAAGCCTCCGCGACAGTAAATAAGGACAAACAGTATTTCACAGGTATACGGCAGGAAGTAACCGCCCAGCGGTGGCGACTGCTATCCGGGAAAGCGAAGCCCGGGGCGGTGTTATCATGCCCGGTCCCGCATAGGAGGTGGAAATGCGTTTCTTTGCGACTCTTGCGGTTGGTCTCGGCTTGTTGAGCGCGGCCTTCGGGCAGAAGCTGGCGCCGCCGGTGAATCCCGCCCAGGTGACCGTGATTCGCGCGGGTACACTGATCGACCCACGCGCTGACGCGCCTCTGCACAACCAGGTCATCACCATTCGCGGAGACAAGGTGGAAAGCGTATCGGCCGCCGGCAGCGCGCGTGTCGCGGCCGGCGCCACGGTCATCGACTTGTCCCGTGACACCGTCCTTCCCGGCCTGATTGATTCCCACACGCACATTCTGCTGCAGGGCGAGGATCCGGCCGAGGGTGGCTATGACGCGAACATATTGAAGTATCCGCTGGGCCTGCGCGCCGCACGCGCAACCGTGGCGGCGAGAAGCGCGTTGCAGGAAGGTTTCACCACTCTGCGTGACATGGAAACTGAGGGCGCCGGATATATCGATGTGGGCATCAAGCAGGCGATCAATGAAGGCTACATTCCCGGTCCGCGGCTGTTTATATCCACTCGCGCCATTTCCACCACCGGCGGCTACCCACTGGAGGGCTACGCTCCCGAACTGACCATGCCCAAGGGCGTGCAGATAGTAGACGGCCCGGTCGAGGCGCGCAAGGCAGCCCGCGAGCAACTCGATCATGGCGCTGACTGGATCAAGGTCTACATGACTCACCGCTCCTGGGTGGACAAACAGGGCAATCTGCTTTCCCAGCCAACCTTGACAGTGGAAGAGTTGAAGGCCATCGTGGACGAAACCCATGGCTGGCAAAAGAAGGTGGCCTGCCACGCTTATGGCGGGATCGGATTGCATCGCGCCTTGGACGGCGGTTGCGACTCCATTGAGCACGGGCTGGAGCTGGATGATGCCGCCATCGCTCAGATGAAACGCCAGGGCACCTGGTACGTGCCCACTCTCAGCGTCTATTACACCGATTGGGCGCCGGCCAATACACCCGACGGGCAACGTGACCGCAAGCGCGCCTCCGATCATGAGATCTCTTTCAAGAAGGCCATGAACGCAGGGCTGAAGATCGCCTTCGGCACTGACATGGGCGGCATCAAGTGGAGTGAACCTATTGCCCAGGAGTTCGGCCGCATGGTGCAGTTTGGGATGTCACCCATGGACGCGATCCGTAGCGCCACCATCCGCGCGGCTGAACTGCTTGAGATGCAAGGGGAATTGGGCGTGATCGCACCTGGTTCGTATGCCGACATCGTTGCCGTTTCCGGCGATCCCTTGCGCGATGTAAGCCAGCTCGAGCACGTCGGCTTTGTGATGAAAGGCGGGCAGGTGTACAAGAATGAGCTGAAATAAGCGGTCAGCTCCCGGACAGCAGGGTCAGAGACCCTGTCAGCCTTTGCTTTAAACGGCCTGGCCGAAGGCCGAGAGCCAACAGCGCTTTTTCAACCCGAACAGCGGATAGCCGAAACTCATTTTTCGCCCTTGACTATCCCCCGCTGCCGACGATAATGCTGCGGTTCTGTGATGCGGGACGAGGAGGAGTTATGAACGTCCTGGAATTGTGCGATCGAGAGATTGCGGCTGTGCCGCTGGAAGCCACTGTCGCGGACGCCATTCACATGATGTTGGATCTGCACGTGGGCGCCGTGTCGGTGGTTGACGGGGAGCGGCGAGTTGCGGGTATTTTCACGGAACGCGATGTTTTGCAGAAAGTGTCTCTCAGCGGGCGCAATCCCGCGAGTTTTCCCGTGCGTGAGGTTATGACCACGCCCGTGGAGATGGCCACACTGGACACGGGGGCCGGGGAAGCCCTGGCCACGATGGTGGAGCAGCACTATCGCCACCTCCCGATCGTCGATGACGAAGGCAAACTGCTGGGCATGCTTTCCATCCGTAATCTTCTGCAGTGGCGGGTAGATGATCTGACTCGTGAACTCGACGCCCTGGAACAGTACACCAGCAATGACGGTTTTGGAGGCGACTGACTCGGAGGATGGGTGGTGCCCTCTCGCTGGCCGGTGGGATCATTCACTCTGCCTGACGGTACCAAGTCCTGACTGATGCACGACCACGCCGCCGCCAAAACTCTTGCCGCTGTGCGCATCGCCACCGGCGTATTCTTCCTCTTTTTTGGCGAATATAAGATTGCCGATTCGGTTTTCGCCCGCACTACCTTTCCCCAGCAGTGGCTGCAGGAATTCATTTCCCAGGACGCGGTCAGCTTTTATGCTGTTTTTCTCCAAAAGCTGGTCCTGCCACACCACGTGTTTTTCGGCTATGCCGTTGGGATTGTCGAATTGTTGATAGGGCTCTCCCTTGTGCTCGGTCTGTGTGTGCGGCCGGTTTCCCTTGTGGGGGCTCTGTACATGATTAACCTCACGCTGGCCACGTGGTGGGGGCCGGGACACAATGTTCCCGCCTGGCGTTATCTGGGCGCCGAATTGGACCATCTCCCCTTGTTATTTCTTTTTCTGATTTTTTTCAGCGCCAATGCCGGCCGCAGCTGGGGGCTGGACGGAATGCTCCACCGGCGCCAGCGGCGGCAAACTGATTTTCTCGCGAGGCCCAAATGAACGAAGCGACACAACGGTTGTCGGCGCTGGTAATTGCGCTGCTGGTGCTAGTTTCGTGGACCACGGCCCCAAGTTGGGCCTGACGCCTTTGCAGGCTATTCAGGCGTCTACTATCAACGCCGCCGACCTGCTGGGTTGGTCCGACCGCGTGGGAAGCCTCGAACCTGGCCACTATGCCGACCTGATCGCCGTTGAAGGCGATCCCCTCAAAGATGTGACCACGCTGGAGCGGGTTAAGTTCGTTATGAAAGGCGGGCAGGTGATCAAGAACAGTGAGTAATTGTGTAATCGGTTAATTGTGTAATTGAAAGAACTGATCGGTCGTTAGTAGCTGGCCGTCGTGCCCCAATCGCGACGATCGTCCAACGTCGGCGGTCCAGGGAAGAGATCCACGTGAATCTGCGTTCATCTGTGGCGAACTAGAAACTCAAAGAAAAAGGCCGGCCACAAGAGCCGGCCTCTCTGACCAAAATCTCACCTACTTCTTGGGTGCGATGGAGTCCTTCACTGCCTTGGCCAGGTAGAACTTTGCCGTGGTCTTGGCAGGAATCTTGATGGGCTCACCCGTCTGCGGGTTGCGGCCCATGCGCGCCTTGCGCTGTACTTTCTTCAGGCGGCCCAGTCCGGGCAGCACGAATACGCCACTCTTCTTGGTTTCTTTGACGGCGGTTTCGGTCAGCGTCTGGAGAAACGCCGCCGCAGTCTTGTTGTTGGTTTCCAGCTTTTCGGCCAGGTGACGCACCAATTGGGTCTTGGTCATGCCTGCAGCCATGATTCCCTCCTTTGAATTGAACGCCAAAATTGCGTGTTTGCGGCTATCTTATACCAGTGCTCCTGTGGAAAAGAAGCGCGGGAGCCGCATTTTATGCGGTTTTTTTTAAGGTAGAAGCCGATTTTGCCCTAAAAATGCCCATTTGGGGCAGATCATGGCCGGAAGAGGCGCATGATCAGCGGCTGCCGGGACGGGCTTCTTAGCGGCCGCTATTAACCCGGGGGTGGGCGGCGGAGGCGCCCCGGATGTCATAATTAGATTTGGAGACCTAATTATCGTGAGTTGTGCTCTTTGTCAGACTCGGAAAGAAAAGCGCTTTTGTCCCGCCCTGCACGACCGTATCTGCCCGCAGTGCTGCGGCGAGGCGCGTGAAGTCACCATCGCTTGTCCCAGTGATTGTGTTTACCTGCAACAGGCGCGAGAACATGAAAAACCGCGTCCCCTGGAGGAACTCGATGCAGACGCCGTTTTTGCTTCGGTCGAGATCCCCAAGCAATTTGTTTACGAAAACGAGCACCTGCTGGTGGGGTTGAGCTTTGCTTTGGCCAAAGCCGCGCGCGCCGACCGCAGCCTGATGGATCAGGATCTGATTACCTCCTTGACGGCCGCTGCCAAGACGTATGAAACTCTGGCCAACTCAGGTTTGCATTACCAGGTTTCGCCCGGCGGCCTGGGACAGCAGGCGGTGGTGGCGGAGCTTGAGAAGACGCTCAAGGAATATCGCGACTTAGAGCAGAAACACCGCGGTTTCAGCAGTCTGCATGATTCCGATGTGCTGCGCGCCCTGGTGTTCTTAGTGCGCATGGCTCACGCCCGCACTTCCGGCCGGCCCAAATCCCGTGCCCTGATCGATTCTTTGCTCGAACAGTTTCCCGAGAAAGAATCGCTTATTCAAACGCCCGATAGGGGGCCTAGCCGCATCATTGCGCCGTAACTAAGTCTAGCCGAGGGCTGGCTTGCGCTCCAGTTTGCGCACCGCCGGCGGTCCAGCCGGCAGTGCGTCGCGCAATTCCCGTATGGTGCGCTTGAAAACCGGATGTCGCTGCTCGGGCGCGATTTCCCCCAGAGGTTCCAGCACAAAGCGCCGCTGATGCAGGCTGGGATGGGGGATGGTTAGCCCCGCCGCGTCCACAATGGAATTCCCAAAGAGCAGGATGTCCAGGTCAATGATGCGCGGGCCTTTGGCCTGCAGACGCCGTCGCCCCATTTCTCGCTCGATTCCCTGGAGGGCGGCGAGAAGCTGTTTGGGCATTTTTTCCGTGGCCAGCGCCACAACGCAGTTCACGAACCACGGCTGCTGGGTAAAGTCCACTGGTTCGGTCTCGTAGAATGACGACGCGCCGACTATATCCCCCAGCGCTGTGAGGCGCTGGATTGCCCCCTGCAGATTGGCTTCCCGATCCCCCAGGTTGGAGCCAAGTGAGAGATAAACCACCTTGTGCACGGCTGAATCCTGACAGAATGCCGGCTTCCAATACAA
>DATGIY010000297.1:0-3846 GCA_035295475.1 Terriglobales bacterium | reverse complement strand
GTTGGTGAACAGCAGCGTGGGGTCGTTGGCCGGCACCAGCGAGGAAGAATGCACCTCGCGATGGCCGTGCTGGATGAAATAATCCAGGAATTTGCGGCGAATTTCGGAACCTGTGAGCATGAGAAGATTCGCAATTATTCTAGCATTCGATGTTGTTTTCACCGCCGAGGCGCCGAGACCGACCATTCTCTTACCGCGGAGACGCCGAGATCGCCAAGAGAGTTATTCATGCGCCAACACGGAATTCCACTTGCAGGTGATCGTTTGACGATTCTGCAGATCGCAGAAATCGGTTTTCTCCGCGATCGTGGCGTCTCGGCGGTGGAATTGGTGTTAGGTTCCGCGCTCTTTCGGGTCTCCTCTGCCGCGTTCCCACACTGAACTGGCGGGCTGTGGCGTCAGACTTTCTGCGTGAGAATTCCTAAACTGCGGGGGGAGTCAGGAAGGCTCTGCGGCGTTGCTCGTAGGCGGTGATACTCTTCTGGTGCTGCAGGGTGAGTCCGATATCGTCGAGGCCTTCCAGAAGAAATTTGCGTTTGAAATCGTCCATATCGAAATGAGCTAGAAAGCCCGCCTCGTCGCTCACCTGTTTTTTCTCCAGATCCACGGCCAGGAGATAGTTGTCTGTACTCTCCGCTCGCCGCAGCAGTTCCGCCACATCATTTTCCGGCAACACCACCGGCAGCACCCCATTCTTGGTGCAGTTGGTGGAAAAAATATCCGCAAATGAGGGCGCGATGATGGCGCGAAACCCGTAATCCAGCAGCGCCCAAGGCGCATGCTCGCGTGAGGAACCGCAGCCGAAATTCCTGCCCGTAATCAGAATGCTCGCGCCGGCATAACGTGGCTGGTTGAGCACGAAGAATGGCTCCGGCTTCCCGTCTGCCGAATAGCGCCAGTCGTAAAACAGGAACTGCCCGTAGCCGCTGCGCTCGATGCGCTTCAGGAACTGCTTGGGAATGATCTGGTCGGTATCGACGTTGGCGCGGTCGAGCGGCGCCGCCTTGCCGGTATGAATGCGGAATGCCTGCATATCAGTCGCGGTACTCCCAATTCCTGATGTCCACGAAGTGCCCCGCGATCGCTGCCGCCGCCGCCATGGCTGGACTGACCAGGTGCGTGCGCCCGCGCGCCCCCTGGCGTCCTTCGAAATTACGATTGCTGGTGGAAGCACAGCGCTCCAGCGGCTGCAGAGTGTCCGGGTTCATGCCCAGGCACATGGAGCAGCCCGCTTCCCGCCACTCAAAACCGGCGGCGCGAAAAATCTGATCCAGCTTCTCCTGCTCGGCGGCCCGCTTTACTGCCTGCGATCCCGGCACCACCATGGCCATCACCTTGGGACTTACTTTATGCCCCTTGGCGACGCGCGCCGCCGCCCGCAGATCCTCGAGTCGCGCATTAGTGCAGGAGCCGATGAATACGCGGTTGACGGCAATTTCCTGCACCGGCGTGCCGGAGCGTAATCCCATGTACTGCAAAGCCCTCAGGGCCGCATTGCGTTCGGCTTCGGAAGTAAACCGTTGCGGATCAGGAACACGTTCTGTGACCGGTATCACCATGCCCGGGCTGGTGCCCCAGGTGACGGCCGGCGCGAGCGTGGCGGCGTCGATCTCCACCCGGCGGTCGAACTGCGCATCGGGATCGGTGGGTAGAGATTCCCAGTAGGCTGCGGCTTCCTCCCAGGCGCTTCCCTGAGGGCTGAAGCGGCGGCCGCGCAGATAGGCAAGCGTGGTTTCATCCGGCGCAACCATGCCGGCCCGCGCTCCCGCTTCGATGCTCATGTTGCAGAGCGTCATGCGGCCTTCCATGGAGAGCGCGCGCACGGCTTCGCCGGCGTATTCGACCACGTGCCCTGTGGCGCCGTCGGTGCCGATGCGTCCGATGATGCCCAGCGCCAGGTCCTTGGCGGTCACTCCGTTGGGAAGCACGCCGCGCACCAGGATCTGCAGAGTTTTGGGACACTGCTGGCGCAGACACTGCGTGGCCAGCACGTGTTCCACCTCGGAAGTGCCGATCCCGAAAGCCAGGGCGCCGAAAGCGCCATGCGTGCTGGTGTGGCTGTCGCCGCACACCATGATGGTTCCAGGCTGTGTCAGGCCGAGTTCCGGGCCGATTACGTGCACGATACCTTGCTCGGCGGAATCGATATCGAAAAGTGGAACGCCAAAATCGCGGCAATTCCGCCGCAGGGCTTCGACCTGCTGGGCGGCGATGGGATCGCGAATCACCTTGCGCTCCGCGGCCACTGTCGGCACATTGTGGTCCACGGTGGCGAAGGTCAGGTCCGGGCGGCGCACCCGGCGGCTGGCCAGGCGCAGGCCCTCGAATGCCTGCGGCGAGGTCACCTCGTGGACCAGGTGGAGATCGACGTAGAGCAGGGCAGGTTCGCCCGCCGGCTGGCAGACGACATGGTCCTCCCAGATTTTCTCGAACATTGTGCGCGGCCGGCTCATCACTGTTCCAGCTTACACCGCATGGTAGGCGTGGCGGCTGTCGAGAATATCGGAAACGACCTTTTCGACCTGCAATCCCATTTGCACGGTGGAAACCAGATCGATGCGGGAGCGCCCGCGCGCCAGATCGGCGGTGCGGTAGCCCGCCTCCAGCACGGAATGGATGGCAAATTCGACGTCGCGTGCTTCCTGCTCCAGGCCGCCGGAATAGCGCAACAACAGCGCGGCCGAGGCGATTGCTCCCAGCGGATTGGCGATGCCGCGTCCGGCAATATCGGGCGCGGAGCCATGAACCGGCTCATAGAGATTCACCGTGCCACCGATAGTGGCCGAAGCCAGCATGCCCAGGGATCCGGTAATCACGGCGGACTCATCGGACAAAATGTCGCCAAAGAGATTTTCCGTCAGGATCACGTCAAAGCGTCGCGGATCATTCACCAGGTGCATGGCGCAGGAGTCGACATACATGTGCTCGAGCTTGACTTCGGGATACTCGCGGGCCACCTGGGACACCACTTTGCGCCACAGTTGCGAGGTCTCCAGCACGTTGGCCTTATCGACGGAAGTCACCTTGCGGCGGCGGCGGCGCGCCTCGCGAAAGCCGACGTGGGCGATGCGCTCGATTTCCTCCACCGAGTAGCGCATGGTGTTAAAGGCGCTGCTGCCGTCTTCACTGATCCCGCGATCCTCGCTGAAATACAGCCCGCCCAGCAGTTCGCGGACCACCAGCACATCGGCGCCATCGGTTACCGCGGGCTGCAGGGGAGAGCAGTCGGCAATCGAGCGGTAGGAAACGGCCGGACGAAGATTGGCGTAGCCGCCCAGCGCCATGCGCAGTTGCAGCAGGCCGGACTCGGGGCGGAGATGCCGCGGCAGATCGTCGAAATCGGGGCCGCCGACCGCGCCCAGCAGCACGGCGTTGCCCTGCAGGCATGCGTCCAGGGTGTCGGGCGGAAGCGGGCTGCCGCTGGCGCGGTAGGCAGCGCCGCCAAAGCGTTTTTCCTGAAATTGAAAGTCGTGGCCGGCAAACTCGGCCACCGTCTGCAGAACGCGCACTGCCTCGGCCGTGACCTCGGGGCCGACGCCATCACCGGGGAGAACTGTAATTCGGAGTTTCATGGGCCTGGGTGTGATCCAAAATCGAAACTAGTTGGCGAATGCGGCACGCGCTCCCGCGCCAGATGCCGATTTGGGTTCACGGCGCGAACGCGGCAGCAGCGAGACCAGATCCTGGTCGTAAATGCTTTTCTTGCGGTCGGCCAGAGCGGTGAATGCCTGGTAAACAACATCCAATTCGGCGCCCGAAAGCAGATAGCCCAGCTCGGTGTAGCGCCGCGCCAAGGCATGCCGCCCGGAATGCTTGCCCAGCACAATCTTGTTGCCGGGTGCTCCT
>DATGIY010000296.1:0-2520 GCA_035295475.1 Terriglobales bacterium | reverse complement strand
AAAAAGGCGAAGGTGCGGAAGTTACCGATGTGCGCGTAATCGTAAACCGTGGGTCCGCAGCTATACATGCGCACGGTATTGTCCCGGGCAGGTGCAAACTCTTCCACCTGCTGGGACAGCGTGTTATAGAAACGCAGCGCCATATGGGAGGGAATTCTTCATCGTAGCATGTACTCCCGCCGCGGCCCCACGCCCAGAATTGTCCAATGCGGAATGAGCCTGAACGGGGCGATCGATTCCAATGCGGGGTGAGCCTGAAACGGGAACTTGATTCCAACGCGAGGTGAGCCTGAAACCGAAATGTCGGATGCTGCGGATGAATGACGATCCGCATGAAGAACTTGGAGCAGCTCACCCTGGTCGAGATGAAGGAGTTCATCAGCACCAATCGCCATGTCGGCTGGTCGGCGGTGGAGCGTGGGGCCGTTTACGGACTGGTAGATCGGGTACTCCAGGGGCAGCAGTATCGCAAGCTCAGCAAGGGGCAAAAGGGTATCGTGAGGAGGTTCCTGGCCAAAGTCACGGCGGTGAGCCGAGCTCAGATGACGCGCCTGATCCGGCGCTGGATGGAAACGCGGCATGTGGAGAGAAAGCCGCCGCAGCGGCCTCATTTTCGGCGGCGCTACACGAGCGAGGATATTACGCTGTTGGCCGAGGTGGACGCGGCGCATCAAGATCTTTCCGGCCCGGCCGTGAGGCACCTATGCCAGCGCGGATGGACGATTTTCGGCGACCAGCGGTTCGAGCGACTGGCGAAGATCTCGCCGTCCCATATTTACAACCTGCGGAAGTCGACAGCGTATCGGAAGATTCGCATCAGCGTACAACACACTCAGGCGCGGCAGGTCTCGATTGGGGAGCGGCGCCGACCCGACCCACAAGGCCGGGCCGGATACCTGCGCGTGGATACGGTGCATCAAGGTCAGCACGATGGCCGACCGGGCGTGTACCACATCAATGCCGTGGATACGGTTACGCAATGGCAGGTGGTCGGCTGCACCGAGACCATCAGCGAACGGCATCTGATCCCGGTGTTAGAGGCGATGTTGCATCAGTTTCCTTTTCGTATCCTGGGGTTCCACTGCGACAACGGGTCGGAGTTTCTGAACCACACGGTAGTGAAATTGTTGAACAAACTGCTGGTGGAGGAGTTCACGAAATCGCGGGCGTACCGCTCGACCGACAACGCTCTGGTGGAAGGCAAGAACGGAGCGGTAATCCGCAAGCAGATCGGCTACGGGCCGATCGCCAGCGAGCATGCCGAAGCCTGGCAGAAGTTCTACACGGCTTACTTCAATCCCTACCTGAATTTTCATCGGCCTTGCGGGTATGCGACCGTGGTGACAAACGCGCGCGGCAAGCGGAAACGGAGCTATCGTCCGAAGGATTATCGCACGCCGTACGAGAAGCTAACCTCGCTGGCGGATTGGGAGAAGTGCTTAAAGCCGGGGATTACCCCCATCCAACTCCAGCGACAGGCGACGGCGCACAGCGACACGGAGGCGGCGCGGCGGATGCAAAAAGCCAAAATCGCATTACTGACCCGCTCTCGCCAGCCGCGATGAGGGGCGCTGTGGAAATGCCGGGGCTGTGGAAAGCGTGGAAAGCCAAAGACAGGCTTCCCACGCTTCCCACGAGCCCCTTGGAAATCTCGCCCCAAAGCAGGCGAGATTCCCACATTCCCACAGCTCCGGCGAAGCCTCAGGGAAAAGTGGAAAACCAAAACCAGGTTTCCCACTTTCCCCTTCGGCTTTGCGACTACGACCACGAGTTGTGTCGATCCAAGCCGGCGGCCGGGGCTTCGCCGCGCCGCCTAAAGACTCAATTCAACGAAAGGAGCCCGCAGCTACCAGACACTAAAAGCCTCAAATTTCGGGCTCATCCCGCATTGGAATCGAAAGCCGTTTTCAGGCTCATCTCGTATTGGAATCAATTCTCGATTTCAGGCTCATTTCTGGATTGGAAAATGCTGTAACGCTCTAAAAGTAGAGTTTCAGGGCAAACTGCATCTGGCGGGGTGTGTTGAGGAGGTCGCCGGCGCCGGTGAGCTTGCCGAGATTGGGGTCCTGCAGGGTAGTGGGGCCGGTGCCGAAGCGGACGCGGTTGAAGACGTTGAACGCTTCGGCACGGAAATCCATGCGGATCTGCTCCTTAATCGGAATGGTCTTGCCCAGGGAGAAATTCTCGTTGAAGTTCGGAAATTGGCGCAGCTTGGGGTTGTAGCGAGTCTCGTTGCCGGGCCGGTCGGTGGGTTGCGGGCCGAAGAAGGAGGCCGGCTGGAAGAAGCGATCGGTCTGCGGATCGAAGCTGCCGCCGGCCACCGGCCCACGCCAGCCGTCGTAAGTGCTGATGGTGGGGGCGTTGCGGCCGTTGAAGACCGGGAAATTGACGGTGGTGGCCAGGCTCACGGGCAACCCGCTGGCGTAGTAGTGCAGGCTGCTGACGCGCCAGTTGCCCAGGACGGCGGCGGCCACGCCGCTGTTGAGGAAGCGCTTGCCTTTGCCGAAGGGGAGTTCGTAG
>DATGIY010000295.1:0-4655 GCA_035295475.1 Terriglobales bacterium | reverse complement strand
CCAGCGTCGTCTTGCCCACGCCGGGCACGCCTTCGATGAGCAGGTGCCCACGGGCAAAAATCGTCACGACCGCCAGGCGTACAACGTCGTCCTTGCCGCGAATCACGGTGCGCAGAGCATTCTCCAACTGCGCCGCGCGCGAAGCTGTGGCTGCCGTGGTAGACATGGAAAACTCGATTTTACTATGCCTTCCGCACTCTGCTGAGATTACTTCGGGTGTACAAGAGCTTGCGGCCACGCCTCACGCCTTGCTGACCCACCTAGCCATTCGTCTGATGTGCGCCTGCCCGCCACTGCGCCATGATCCATCTGTCGCAAGCAATGGACGGCACACAGGAGAATCACATGGCATCAGCAACAAGAGCAGTTTGGGCCGAATTTTCCGAGGATCTGGCGCGAGTGGCGGAGTCCGTGGGGCAATCGGTGGTTGCCCTGCAACCTGCGGATGCGCACGCCTGCAGCGGAGTTCTGTGGCAAAAAGCAGTGGTGGTCACCGCCAATCATTCCACCCGAAACGACCAACTCGCCGTCATCCTGCCGGACGGAAAATCCGCATCGGCCCGCATAAAAGGTCGCGACCCAAGCACGGATTTGGCCATCTTTACCATAGAAGCCGAGGGCGAGCCGGCAATTTCACCTCGCGGCGATGCCGCCGCCTTGCGGGTTGGCCACCTGGTGCTCGCCTTGGCGCGTACCCGGCGCGGTAATTTGACCGCCAGTTCGGGCATCATCTCGGGACTCATGGGGGCTTGGCAGACGTGGCAGGGAGGCCAGATTGACCGCTTCATCCGTCCCGACCTCACGCTTTACCGCGGTTATTCCGGGGGGCCTCTGGTGAACGCGAAGGGCGAGATTGTAGGCATCAACACCGCGGGGTTGCGGCGCGGAACTCCTATCACCATTCCCGCGAGCACCGTTTCGCGCGTGGTCGAAGAAGTGCTGGCCAAGGGCCACGTCGAACGGCCCTACCTTGGTGTGGCGCTGCAGCCCGTTTCGCTGCCTGAAGAGTTAAGAACTCGGCTCAGCATTGGCAGCCGTCATGGCCTGCTTTTGGTACACGTCGAGAGCGACGGACCAGCCGCGGCCGCCGGGCTGATGCTGGGCGATATGGTGATTGAGATCGGAGGCAAACCCATCCCGCACACTTACAATCTTCGTGCCCTTATGGCCACGGAACGGGTGGGTGAGCGGGTCGCGCTGGGCATCGTGCGCAGCAACGAAAGAAAAGCAATTTCCGTCACGCTGGGAGACCGGTTCGGGCGATGACCGTGAAAGCCGCCAGCGCCAGGGCTACGCGCGTGCTGATTGTTGCTCCGTCAGCGGCGCGGCGCCATGCTTTGCGGGCGCTGCTGGATCATCAGCTGGATCTTGAAATCGTGGATGCTGCAGCCGCGGAAATGCCCACCTCTTTCCGCCGCTCCCAGCCCGGGGTCGTAGTCATCGACGTGGATGGTGATCTCTCGGAAGCCGCCGGTCCCATATTGGATAGCGGAGCCTCGGTCGTCGCGCTGGCAGAGAGCCCCGATGCCGCCGCCATCTCACAATTCCTGGCTGCCGGACGCGGTGCTGTACTGCGTCGCGACTGCAATGAGCAGCAAATTGCTGCCGCGGTTCAGGCCGTGGCTGCTGGGCTGGCGGTCTTGGAGCCTGAGAGCCTGCTGGCCCTCCTGCGGCCTCCTCTGGAAACTGTCGAACTCGAGCCCGGCGAGGAGGAGCTGACTCCCCGCGAGACAGAAGTCTTGCGTATGATGACTGAAGGATTGAGCAATCGCGAAATCGCGTCGGCCCTCGGAATATCCGAGCACACGGTCAAATTCCATATCACCTCAATTTTCGGCAAGCTCGGCACCTCCAGCCGCACCGAGGCAGTCACGGAAGGCATTCGGCGGGGCCTGATCCTGCTTTAATAATTCTGCACACAACGACTGGAGGAGCTATGAAGATCGCTGTCCTGGGAGCGGGTAACGTCGGTGGAGCGCTGGGCAAACTGTGGTCCTCTCGCGGCCACGAAGTTCGGTTTGGGGTGCCGGACGCGAAGTCGGGAAAAATAGCGGAGCTGCTAGCAAGCACCGGCGGACGCGCGCAGGCGGGCAGTAATCGTGAAGCCGCCGGCGCCAGCGAAGTAGTCGTCCTTTCCGTACCCTGGCCCGCCGCCGAACAAGCCCTTCGTGATTGCGGAAACATTTCCTCCAAGGTAGTTATCGATTGCACCAACCCCCTGCGCTCGGATCTGAAAGGATTGGTTCTGGGACACACGACCTCAGCCGCGGAGCAGGTGGCTGCCTGGTCGGGCGCTAAGGTGGTGAAAGCCTTCAACACGCTGGGAGCGGGCAACTATGGCAATGCGGAATTTGCCGGCGCGAGGGCTGACGGCTTTTATTGTGGCGATGATGACGCTGCCAAGGCCAAAGTCAAGCCGCTGATCGCCGATATCGGTCTCAATCCTGTCGATGTGGGTCCTTTGCGCAACGCCCGCCTGCTGGAACCGCTGGCGATGTTGTGGATCGATCTCGCCATCAACCAGGGCTGGGGCGCAAATCATGCTTTCAAGCTGCTAAGGCGCTGAAGCAGGATTCGCTGGTGAGTTAAATCTGAAGACTCGGACTTGGCCTGGCGTTGGCGAGCGGCAAGGGCGCAAGCAAACGGGGCGAGTAAATGCGTTTTCCGGCGCCGTAGTCACCATCGGCATCGCCATGAGCCTGCTGGTGCTCAATCAGCCCAGCTCACGACCGCAATGGCGGGCAACGTCTCTTACCGGTGCTGCGGCAGAATGATCGATACCGCATCATCTCCCAGGAAACTGACAGTCACATCAGTTTCCGCTTCCACCGCCTGTCCCTGCACCTCCGCCGGCGCATACCGCCAATGCCGAACCGCGCGGGCGGCGGCAGCCGCCAAGGCGCGATTGCCGCTCAGCACTTCAACTTGTTTGACCGCGCCGTCGCTTCCCACAATCGCCTTGAGCACTACTTTTCCAACCAGGTTTGGTTTGGGCGCCACCGGATAGATGAATCCGGCCTGCGGCGCCTCTGCAATTTGCGGCAATGATGCTGTAGCTTCTGGAGCTGTGGTCGCGGCCTGACGGTCCACATGGCCTGGCTGCCCGGTTCCCGCTGCATGAAGCTTCGGAGCTAGTAACGATTCCACGGTTGGCAGGGGCTTGGAAACGACGGTCGCCGGTGGCGCTGACTTTACCGGCGGCGTGGGCTTGAGCTCGAAGATCGCGACGGGCGTTGGCGCTTCTACCGGGACTGCAGCCTGGGACGCAACTTTCGGCGCCGCAGGATTCTCATTCAGCAATCTCCACGCCGGCGCTAATTCAAAGACCAGCAGCACAAGGGCAGCCGCGCTCATCAGCGCCACAAGCGGCGCTCTGAGTTGGAGGTTTCGTTCCGCGGAAACGACTACCGCGTCGGCCGCGGGCGTTTCCTGGTTCAGCTTGTCCGCAGACAGAACACTGTCCTGCGCTGAGGCCGGAACTGCAATAGACGCAGCGGGCGTTTGCACCGTAGCTGCCGCGTCAAACGGCTCCGCGACCGCCGCGCTGCCATGAAGAATTGCAACTTTCTTCTCCGCCAGAGCCGGTTCCACAATCCTCTTCACTTCCACGGTTTCCGCGTTGGCCGGCAGCGTCAGCACCCTCATATTTTCCACGACGCCAATAACGGCCTCGAAACCGATCGGTTCAGTGGTCGTGACGATCGCATTGCGCCACAGATTGTCGATCAGACGCTGCTGCCGGTGATTCAGTACTTGTTGCGGCAAGTTATGAAAATTGCGGAACGTCCACCGCAAATACAGTCCTTGCCAGAATGATGGGCTGACGTACAAACGTCCCACGTCGGTGCGTAGCTCTACTACGCCATGTTCGATTTTTGAATTTGCCGCCATCCTTCGACCTGCTTGGAGGACCCGGGAGGTCCTGGGATCGGCGCACCTGAGGGAGCCACTTGATTATATGCTGCGGGAAGTCGGGCGCGACGAAAAAATCCTTCGCCACTGCCCTGGCCGGCAAAATTCCAAACCCAAAACGGAAAACAATTTCATCATGGTTCCCGAATCCGCCAACGGCATCCATCAGAATTGCCCGTTAGCAACCACCGACCTGAAAAGCCCTGAGTCAATCGAATGCATCGCTCTGATCTGTGCCTGGTGATCGCAACCGCGAATCGCAGCCGCCCAGAATCCCACGATTGCATCCCCCGAGGCGCGGGCGACTGTCGGTATCCGCCGCTAAGTGTCCAGGAATCAGAAATTTTCCGCTGGTAACCTCAAGGAAATTACCACCGCGCCCGGAGATGGCACCTCTGGGCCATTCTCGCCTTAGCCGCAGTCTCCTAACATGACCCTACCATCGCCCTAGGCGAAATTCCTTAAGTGGAGAATGAAAGTGAAAGAACTTCTGCACTCAGTATGGAGCAACGACGAGGGACAGGACGTCGCAGAGTACGCCGTCATGTTGGCTGTGATTCTGGTGATCGTGGTGGGCACGATTCGTCTGATCGGCTCGCAGGCTAATAACGTTTTCTCGCAGACTGCCAGCTCTATCGGCTAAGTAAGCTTGCATTACCGCAGCACCTGATTCGCTCCCCCACTTTCTTCCGCAGTTATTTTTCCTCCTCGGCAAAGTTCTATTTGCACCCGCCCCGTCCAGG
>DATGIY010000294.1:0-2615 GCA_035295475.1 Terriglobales bacterium | reverse complement strand
TTTTCAGAACGGACCCACTGATCTCGAATGGGACCTGGATTACGACCTGCAAAAAGGGCGTATCAACGCCAGCACTGCATTCCTGGGCTACACGTTTGGACAGTTCTTCATTGGCGGCAGTCACGCCTTCCTGCAGGCTCCAGGAGAGATCCTGCCGACCACCAGTTCGCTATCCACCCCTTTGAAATTCAACCAATGGCGTATCATCGGGCGCTTCGGCAATGTCAACCGTCACGGCTTTAATGTGGCCGCCTCCGCCGGGATGGACGCGAACCTTAACCTGCTGCAGTATTCCAGTTACCAGGCAACCTACAATTTCAATTGCTGCGGCCTCACCTTCGCCTTGCAGCGCTGGGCTTTGGGTCCCGTCCGCAACGAGACGCAATACCGGTTCGCATTCTCAATTGCAAATGTTGGCACCTTCGGTACCCTACGGCGAATGCAGCGACTGTTCTAAGTCGAGCTTCTGGTGCGAGTGTGCATCTGCCCACTCAGAGTTAAGATTACGGATTGCCCTGCGATTGCCGCGAGGAGGTAATTATGACTGGCTTTGCCGTCGTGCTTGCCCTTATGTTTCTGATTCCCGCTCCCCAGTTGTCCGGGTCTTCTCCTCTGGGAGACAAGAGCGCCTCCCTGGGGAGCGTAAGTTTTCCGACTTCTTGTACGCCGGCTGCACAGAAAACTGTCGAAAGAGGAGTCGCCCTTCTGCACTCCTTTCAATACCAGCAAGTCGAACAGACATTTTCGGAAGCAGTTCAGCAGGATCCGCATTGTGCTATTGCATACTGGGGCAAGGCGATGGGGCTCTACCATCAATTGTGGGACTTTCCCAAGCCGGCCACCCTGGGCGAGGGACGCGACGACGTGCAGCAGGGCCAGCGACTCGGCTCCGGCACGGATCGGGAACGCGCTTATCTGGCCGCGGCGGCCGCTTTTTACCAGGATGATCCCAAGTTGACTCATCTCGACCGCCGGCGGGCCTATTCCAGGGCCATGGCCCAGCTTCACCAGAAGTATCCTGATGACCACGAGGGCGCCGCCTTTTACGCACTCGCGTTGATTGCCTTGGCGGGAGACGGGGATAACGAGACGGCTAACCGCCAGCAGGCCATTGCCATTCTGCGTCCGCTGTTTCAGAAATTCCCCGACAATCCGGGGATGGCCCACTACATGATTCATGCCACCGACACGCCACAACTGGCTGCGCAGGGCCTGGACGCGGCGCGAGCCTACGCCAAGATTGCTCCCGCTTCTTCCCATGCTCTGCATATGCCGTCGCACATCTTTGTTCGCCTGGGGTTATGGCAGGAGTGCATCAATTCCAATCTCGCCGCCGCTTCTGCCGCTGCCCAAGCCACGCAGGCCCACCTGGCCGATGCCAGCTACCAGTTCCACGCCATGGACTTCCTCGACTATGCCTACCTGCAGAGTGGGCAGAGCACCAAAGCCAAAGACTTGGTCAGGGAGCTCAAAAGCGTTCCCGGCGCTGATCCCGAAATGATTGCCGACCATCAGGCCATGTTCCTGGCCCGCAATGCGCTGGAGACCCACCAGTGGAAAGAGGCGGCCGCGTTGCCCATCCCAAAAATTAGGGTACTTTGGCAGGACGACACCTATTTCGCCCGTGCGATTGGCGCCGCGCGCAGCGGGGATGTGGCCGGCGCCCGCCGCGACTTGAATAAACTACAGGAAATAATCGCCGCCCGCGAAGCGCACGATAAGCAGATGGGCAACACCGGCTATCCAGGAGAGGCGATCGACCGCATTGAGGCGGAGGCCTGGCTGGCTTTCGCCCAAGGGAAAGCAGACGCGGCCTTGCAAGACATGGAGCAGGCAGTCAAGCGTGAGCAGGAGGAGGGGGTCACCTATAGCCGCATACCCGCGCGTGAGATGCGGGCCGATATGCTGCTGCAGATGAAACGTCCAGCGGAAGCTCTGGCCGAGTACAAATCGGCGCTGCGCGATTCTCCTCGCCGCTTTGACTCTCTTTACGGCGCGGCCCGCGCTGCCGAGCAGTCCGGCAATAAGGCCGAAGCTCGCGAATACTATGCTTCTTTGCTGCAGAGCTGTGCTGTAAACGCGGACCGGGCCGAGCTGCGCCTGGCCCGGAGGCAATTGGCGGAGTTGCAACAACCCACCAATTAGCGCCTACGTTCTTGGAAACTGCCGTGGTGGTGCATTCCGCCGGTTTTGGCACTAAGATGTGGGGGTGCCGAATGCCGGGATTTCACAGGAACTCGCCGCCAAGAGCGCGCAACTGCAAGCTCGCCTCCGCTCATTAGGCCGGCTTCTGGTGGCCTATTCCGGCGGCGTGGATTCGGCTTTCCTGGCGGATGCCGCCCGCCAGGCGCTTGGCGACAAGATGCTGGCGGTGATTGCGGATTCGCCCAGCCTGGCCCGATTTCAGCTGCAGGACGCCGTCGCTTTCGCCCGGGAGCGGCAAATCCCATTGGAAGTAGTTGCTACCCAGGAATTCGAGCGTCCGGAATATGTGCGCAACGATGCCACTCGTTGCTTTCACTGCAAGGATGAGCTGTTCACCTTCATGGAGGAATTTGGCCGGCAGCACCGATTCGACGCCATCGCTTACGGTGTCAACGCCGACGATCAGGGCG
>DATGIY010000293.1:0-12011 GCA_035295475.1 Terriglobales bacterium | reverse complement strand
CGATCAGGCGGCCGGTACGCGAACGCAGTGAGCGTCCCAGGGCGCTGACCACGCCGGCGGTAACCGAGTATTGGAATCCAAAGGGATTGCCAATGGCGATCACCAGCTGCCCGACACGGACCTGCTGCGAGTCTCCCATCGCCACCGGGATCAGGAGAGGTGCGTCGATACGAATCACCGCCAGATCACTGGCCGGATCGTCGCCAATCAGCACCGCGGGGAATCGCCGGCCGTCGGAGAGGGAAACCTCAGTGCGAGTGGCCCCATGCACAACGTGGCTGTTCGTCAGGATCAGGCCGTCGGGAGTGAAGATGAACCCTGAGCCACCGCTCTGGGCCTCGCCCTCTCGCATTCCCGGGCGGCGTTGGATCCGCTGCCGCACCTCAATATTGACGACCGAGGGACTGACACGCTCAGCAGCGTTGACCACCGCTTGCGAATAGGCGTCGAGCAAGACGGAGTCGGCAGCTGGGGAACCCGTGACTGGGGATTGGGCGAGCTCACCCCCAAGGCTCACGGCGGAGGGGGCGTCCGTCAGCAATTCTAAGTTCATGGGGTAGAGATGCCTGCCAGGAGCTTCCGGATTCAGGAGGAGAAGGAGTCAGGCTTGTGGGGTCGGAATTTGTTGGCAATCACAATTTCGCGCGTTGGCAGACTGGTCACAAAAATACCGGGGCTGGTTGGCCCCGGTCTAGTGGTTGGCGTTGTGGCCCGGAGAATTCGATTGAAAACCGTACCGGCTCGCCTGCTCTAGGCGCTCCGGCGCGGACGCAGCGTCAAATCCCGAACTTGAGCCAGGACACTGTTGAGCTGCATGGCGCTGAGCTGCGAGACGAAGGGAAGTATCTCAGCGATAAAATTGTCGCTCAGCAGTTCCTGCAACTCCTCCTGCCGGGTGCGCTCGCCGCCATTGAGCAACTCAGGCACGGTTACTTCCAGGGCGCGAGCCAGTCGCTCCAGCGAGGAGAGCGTGGGCGTAGCTTTTTCGTTCTCGATCTTGGAGACATAGGTCCGCGGCACATTCATGCGCATGGCCAGTTGCCTCTGGCTCAGCCCGTTACGCTGGCGCAGCGAGCGAATCGAGGAGGCCAGCTGCAGGTGCCCGGGCAGATGATTGTGGGAGGGAGGCGCGATCGCCGGCTGGGGGATGGCCGCGATCTCGGGCTCATCTTCGTCCAGGCTCACTTTGCAGCGGCGGCAGAGATTGTTGGAAGTGCGAAACTGGACTAACTTGCAGCGGTCGCACCTGACGACTTCTCGTGAGTCGACAGGCGCCAACGTAGTGGCCATGGATTGGTGGGAGTGCCAGAGCGGACACGACCCTAACCAACTTGGTTCTGAGGCGTAATGTGCGGCATAAATGGTGCAGTGTCAACAGGAATATGCTGTGAAAAACATAAATCAATCCCATAATTACCGAAATAACACCCATGAAAACCGGAGAAAACCAGGAGAAAATCGTGAACGATCGCGAAGCCGCTTGGAGTTTACTAACTGAGTTCACCCAATCGGAAAGTTTGCGCAAGCATGCCCTGGCTGTGGAAGCGTGCATGCGGGCTTACGCGCGGCATTTTGGGGAGGACGAAAAGCGCTGGGGCGTGGTCGGCCTGATCCACGACTTCGATTACGAGAAATATCCCAGCCTCGATGACCACCCCATGCGTGGCAGTGAAATTTTGCAGCAGCGGGGCTGGCCGGAGGAAATTCGCCGGGCAATTCTCTCCCATGCCGATCATACGGGAGTGGCGCGGCAGACAAGACTGGAACATGCGCTCTTTGCCTGCGATGAGTTGGCCGGGTTCATTACCGCGGTGGCCCTGGTCAAACCGGGCAAGTCGCTGGCTGAGGTGGATGCGCGCTCGGTGCGCAAGAAGATGAAGGACAAAGCTTTCGCCCGCAGCGTGAACCGCGACGACATTACCAAGGGAGCGCAGGAACTGGGCGTGGAATTGGAGCAGCATATCGCCTTCCGCATTGAGGCCATGCAGGGAATAGCCGGCGAGTTGGGGCTGGATGGGAGCAAGGCCGCAGTTGGTGGTTAGCCTTCGGCCGTCGACGGCGGTGGTGAGACCAGCCGTGCCCGCAGGGCGTCATGCAGAGGGACTTCAGTCCCGAAGCATCTCGCGTGCACTACAACCAATTCCTTCGTCGCGGATTTACGCGGATGGACGCGGATTGGTTTATTTTGGAATGTTGTTTGAGCGCAAGCATTTTTGAGAACTCCTTCGTCAGTTCCGGATATTCCGGCAGTGTAGGGATGTTTCGACTCGGGCGTGCGCCCTCGCTCAACATGACAGGGGACAAGGGATGTTGTGGAAATGAAAATATGCCGACTCTAATCTCTCAGCCCACGCGCATTCAGGCAGCAGGCACCAAACCCAAGCTCATCGACGAATACATTGGCCGGGTAAACTCTGAGAGCACCGCGCTGAGCGTGGCCCACATGCGCAGCCCGGAAGGTTGGTCGGAGCCGGGGCAGACGCCGGATTTTGACGAATATACGCTAGTGCTCAAGGGCATGCTGCGCGTGGCGCACAAGCATGGTCAGATTGATGTGCGCGCCGGGCAGGCGGTAATAGCGCATCGCGGGGAGTGGGTGCAGTACTCCACGCCGAGGGAGCGGAATACATCGCTATCTGTCTGCCGGCATTCTCGCCGGAAACAGTGCACCGGGAGAATTGACGATTGAAGATTTTCGATTGACGATTTACCCAAGGTCCTTCGACTCACGCTCCCTCGCATTCGCTCCGTCGCGCTCGCTCAGAATGATATGCAAGAAGAACTGAGAGCAGATTGAAGTCCGCGACTATGCGTGTGAATCCGTGGCCAGAAGTTTTACCGCAGTATCTCGGCGAGCTTGGCGCTGGCAATCAGCTGCGAAATTTGCGCGAAGTCGTCGGCCAAAACCCGGTCGTGCTCAATTTGCGGCGAAACCGAGCGAATGGCGGCAATCGCGGTCTGCAGGCGCTTGCTGGTTTTCAGCGGGGCCAGGAACTCGACTCCCTGGGCGGCGGCCATGGCTTCAATGGCCAGCACGTGGCGGGTATTGGCCACGATTTGCCGCAGCTTGAGCGCGGCCGCCATGCCCATGGAAACGTAATCTTCTTTGTTACCGGAGGTGGTGATCGAATCTACTGAAGCCGGATGCGCTAGCACTTTATTTTCACTGGCGAGCGCGGCAGCGGTCACCTGCGCCATCATGAAGCCCGAATTTAGCCCCGCGCCCGGCGCCAGGAAGGGCGGCAAGCCCTCGTTGAGAGCCGGGTTCACCAGGCGTTCCAGGCGGCGTTCCGAGACGCCAGCCAACGAACTGAGCGCGATTCCCAGAAAATCCAGCGTGAAGGCGACCGGCTCGCCATGGAAGTTGCCGCCGGAGAGAATGTCGCCTTCGCTATTCCCATTTCTCTGAGCGGGGGCAAACACCAGCGGATTGTCCACCGCAGAGTTGATTTCGGTTTCCATTACCCGGCGGCAGTGGGCCAGGGTGTCGCGCACAGCGCCATGGACCTGGGGCATACAGCGCAGGGAATAAGCGTCCTGCACGCGGGTGCAGTCGCGGTGCGATTCGCGAATCTGGCTGCCTTCCAGCAAGCGGCGCAGGTTCTCGGCGGTGCGCGCCTGCCCAGGATGCGGGCGAACCTGGTGAATGCGGGGATCGAAAGCGGCGTCGGTGCCGCGCAGCGCGTCCAGGGTGAGCGCTCCGATAACGTCGGCGGAATCCACCAGCACTTCGGCGGCCAGCAGGGCCAGCGTTCCGACCGACAGCATGCCCTGCGTGCCATTTATGAGCGACACCGCTTCTTTTGCTTCGAGGACCAGGGGCTTGATGCCTGCCTCGCGCAGGGCATCGGCAGCAGACAAATGTGCGCCATTGTACTTGCCACTGCGATTCGCGATCAGCACCTGGCCTTCGCCCAGCATGGGCAGCACAAGATGGGCCAGAGGCGCCAGATCGCCGCTGGCGCCCACACTGCCGCGCGCCGGCACTACGGGATGCACGCGGCGATTGAGCATCTCGCAGAACGTGTCGATAACCTTGGCGCGCACGCCGGAAAAGCCCTTGGAAAGCGAATTGGCGCGCAGCAGCATCATGGCCCGCACTTCCGCTTCGTTGAGCGGATCGCCTACCCCGGCACAATGCGAGCGGATCAGGTTGAGCTGCAGATCGCGAATCTGGTCCGGCGGGATGCGCACGTCTGCCAGTTTGCCGACGCCGGTGGTGATGGCGTAGGCCACACGATTGTTGGCGACCAGGTCGTCCACCACCGCCCGCGCACGATCGACCGCCTCGCGGGCCTCGGCGCCCAGCAGGACGGGGCGGAATTCGTAGACCACTTCCCGGATATCGGAAAGAGTGAGTGAGTTGCCGTCAATGTGGAGAGCGTTCATGGGTAGCTGGCTAGCTTACTAGCTAACGGGCTAAAAGCCATTAGCAGTTGGCAAATTAGCACTTAGCCATTAAACCGTGTGCTGGCTTCCGGGCAATGCTCGTGGCTGGCTAAATGCTAAGTGCCAAATGCTAATGGCTGTCGAGTCAGATTGCTAGCGAGGGGCCAGACAGCCAGGCTAGATAGCTAGTCAGCTGCTTTTACCGCCGCCTTAAACACCGCCAAATACTTCGCCGGAAGCTCGCGGCGGCGCAGGCTGGTGTCGGTGACGATGTGCGTGGTTTCACCTTCAGCCAGCAGCGTACCGTCGCTTTCGCGCACCACCTCATAGGCAAAATGGATCAGCGATTCGCGCACATTTTTCAAACTGGTTCGAACCAGGAGTTGCTCATCGTAGCGAGCCGGTGCCTTATAGCGGCAGCGCGCATCGGCCACGGCTATGTAACAGCCGTCTTGCTGTTCCATTTCCCGATAGGTGAACCCCAGTTGCCGCAACAGATCGACTCTGCCCACCTCGAACCAGATGAAGTAATTGGAGTGATAGACCACGCCCATCTGGTCGGTTTCCGCGTAGCGGACGCGAATGGGAGAAAGGGCGGTGGCGGCGGTGGTAGCGGCGGATTTGGGCATCGTTGTTCTTAAGCTGGCTGGCTAGCTGAATAGAGTAGCACTAGGCATTTAGCAATTAGCATTTGGCAGTGAAGCGGTCCTGCTGGTTCCCCGGCAATGACGCGGGCTAAATGCTAATCACCAACTGCTAATTGCTTGTTTAAGCCAGCCAGCCAATCAGCTAGCCAGCTATTTCCCCGACCACTTCGGTTTACGCTTCTCTAAAAAGGCGGTGATGCCTTCGCGAAAATCGGCGGTGGTGCGAATGCGGGCGTTGTCCTCGACGGCTTGAGCAATTTGCTCATCCAGAGCCTTGGAGATAAAGCTGTTGATTAGCTTCTTGGTTTGCCGCACTGAAGATGGGCTGTTATCCATCAGCAGGTTGGCCAGCTCACGAGCCCGCTCGATCAGGCGCTCGGGCGGAACCACCTCATTCACCAGTCCGAAGCGGTGGGCCTCAGCGGCGTCGAACAGTCGCCCGGTCATAAGCAGGTCACGGGCAATTTTGTGGCCCACCTGCCACACCAAAACCGAGGAAACAATGGCGGGTACGAAGCCGATGCGCACCTCGGTATAACCGAACTTGGCCTCCGGGACCGCGAGGGTGAAATCGCACATGGTGGCAATGCCGGTGCCGCCCGCAATAGCGGCGCCGTTCACGGCGGCGATGGTGGGCTTGGGAAACTCGTACAGGCGACGAAAAATCTGCGCCATGCGCGACGAATCCTGCACGTTCTGGTCATGGGTCTTGCCCAGCAGTTCTTTCAGGCCTTCCAGGTCCAGGCCGGCACAGAAAGCTTTTCCCGCTCCGGTGATGATGAGCACCTGAGCGGGGCCCCGCTCAACCTCGTCCAGGGCCGTCATGAGTTCGTCCAGGAGCTCGAAGCTCAGCGCATTGCGCTTGTCGGGTCGGTTGAGAGTGATGGTGGCGAGCGAGCCGTCGGTGACGAGCTGCAGGTTTTTAGGCATCGGAGAATTTGTAAATGAGTAATTTGTAATTGGCAATTTGAATCCCAACCGCAGCACGCAACGAAAAAATTACAAATTACTAATTTTTAAATTTTGCGCCGATTTCCGCCGACGCCTTCAGCACATTCTCCAGCGAACGTTGAATCGGCGGCGTCACGCCGCGCTGCTTCAGCGCTTCCAGTACTTTTTCCGTGGGAATGTTGCCCACCAGTGCGTCCTGGGCGAAAGGACATCCTCCCAGCCCGCCCAGGGCGGAGTCAAAGCGTCGGCAGCCGGCATCGTAAGCTGCCAGAACCTTGTCCACCGCCTGCTCCGGGCGGCTGTGCAGGTGCACGCCAATCTCCAGGTAATCGTATTTGGCCAGGACGGCCGACACCAGCTCGCCAACCTGCTGCGGACCGGCCACGCCCACGGTGTCGGCCAGCGAGATCATGTGGATGTCGGAGGCCTCCAGCAGGCCCACCGCTTCCACTACTTCATTCAGGCTCCAATCGTCGCCGTAAGGATTGCCAAAAGCCATGGAAATGTAAACCACAACCTCCAGGCCGGCCTCGTCGGCCTTCTTCTCGATGGCTTCCAGTTCTTCCAGCGCCGCTTCCAGGGTCTGGTTCTGGTTCTTTTCCAGGAAGGTGGGCGAAACCGAGTAAGGGAAACCGAGGGTGCGCACGGCGTTGGTGGCGATGGCGCGCTCCGCGCCTTTGCTGTTCACCACAATCGCGATGATCTCGACGTCATCAGGCGGGTCGAGTTCTTCCAGTACCTTCTCCGAATCCGCCATCTGCGGCACTGCCTTAGGCGAGACGAAAGAAACCGCATCAATGTGCTTGAAGCCCGCGCCAATCAGGGCATTGAGATAAGCGACCTTGGCGTCGGTCGGAATCTGGCCCTTCAGCCCTTGCCAGGCGTCGCGGGGGCACTCGATGAGCTTCACTTCATTCATTTATCACCACGGAGGCACGGAGGCACGGAGAAACCCAAGTTATTTCAAAGTACCTTCCGGACAATCCCGTTTCGCAGTACAGGAACATTGAAATTAATAACGAAGCCAACTCTCTTGCCGGTCAGTTTCAAATAGGTCAGAAGTTGAGCTTCATGAATGGGAAGGACTCTTTCAACGGACTTGAGTTCCAGGATGACGGCGTCCTCAACGACCACGTCTAAGCGGTATCCGCAATCCAGCTTGAGCCCCTTGTATTCCACAGGCAAGGGCACCTGCCGTTGAAAGCTCAATCCGCGCAGGTGCAGTTCATGGCAAAGACATTCTTCGCAGGCAGACTCCAATAGACCGGGACCGAGTTCCCGATGAACCTCAATGGCTGCGCCAATAATTTCTTGCGTTAAGTCTTCAAGAAGAAGTTTCCTCCGTGTCTCCGTGACTCCGTGGTGAATCATGTCTGTAAAACTCCCACCTTAAACTCCGCCACGTCGGGGTTTAGCGCCGCCGCTTCCAGGGCTGAAATCAGCGCCTCGCGCGTTTCCACGGGGTCAATGATCTTGTCAATCCACAGCCGGGCGGCGCCGTAGCGTGGGTCCTGCTGCTCGTCGTAGGTTTTCTTCACCGACTGGAACAGCTCGCGCTTCTCTTCCTCGCTCAGCTTCTTGCCGCCGCGTTCCAGTTGCTTGATCTTGATTTCCACCAGCGTGCCCGCGGCCGATTCTCCGCTCATGACGGCATAGCGCGCGCTGGGCCACGCAAAGACGAAGCGTGGATCGTAAGCCTTGCCGCACATGGCGTAATGTCCGGCGCCGAACGAGCCACCGATAATGACTGTGATCTTGGGCACCACGGAATTGGAGACCGCGTTCACCATTTTGGCGCCGGCCTTGATGATGCCGCTCCATTCCGCATCGCGGCCCACCATGAAGCCATTGACGTCGTGCAGGAAGATGAGCGGCACCAGGTTCTGGTTGCAGTCCATGATGAAGCGCGATGCTTTCTCCGCCGATTCGGTGTAGACCACGCGCCCAAACTCCACGCGCTTGTGCCCCTGCTCGTCCACCTGCTGCTGGTGCTGCGGCTGGTTGGCCACAATCCCCACGGCGAAGCCGCCAATGCGAGCATAACCGCAGACCACGGTCTTGCCATATTCCGACTTGTACTCGTCGAAGCGGCCGGCGTCCACCACTCTGCCAATCACTTCTTTCATGTCGTAGGGGCGCGCAGGATTGGCCTCGTAGATGCCGTAGAGTTCTTCCGCGGCATAACGCGGCGCCTCCGGTTTCTTGCGGTCATACGGGGACGGACGGCGGTGCCCCATTTTTTCCACGAGCGACCGAATACGCGCAATGCAGGCCTCGTCGTTGGGCTCGCGGTAATCCACGGTGCCGCTGATGGCGGCATGCATTTTGGCGCCGCCCAGTTCCTCGGCCGACACCTGCTGCCCGATGGCGGCCTGCACCAGCGCCGGCCCGGCCAGGAAGAGGCCGCTGCCTTCGGTCATGAGCACGTTGTCGCACATCACCGGCAGGTAGCCGCCCCCGGCTACGCACATGCCCATGATGGCGGCAATCTGGGGAATTCCCATGGCCGACATCACCGCGTTGTTTCGGAAGACGCGGCCGAAATCGTCGGTGTCGGGGAACACGTCCTCCTGCAGCGGCAGGAAAACGCCGGCGGAATCCACCAGGTAGATGGTAGGGATGTGATTATCAATGGCGATGTTCTGCGCCCGGATAACCTTCTTGGCGGTCATGGGGAAGAAGGCGCCGGCTTTTACCGTGGCGTCGTTCACGATGAGCATGAACAGACGTCCCTGAATCCGGCCCAGGCCGGTAACTACACCGGCGGCGGGCGCGCCGCCCCACTCCTCATACATGCCATAGGCGGCGTACATTCCGAGCTCGAACAATTCGGTGCCGGGATCGAGCAGCAAGGCGATGCGCTCGCGGGCGGTCAGCCGGCCCTTCTTGTGCTGCGATTCGATAGCCTTGTGGCCGCCGCCCTCGCGGATCTTTTCTTCTTCGTTCCGCAAACGCGTGACCAGCTCGGCCATAGCGCGCATGTTCTTTTCAAAGCGCTGGGAGGTGGGGTCAATGCTACTCAGGAGCAGGTTGTTGGCCGCTTCAGAAACAGGATGGGTACGGTCGGGCATGGGATCAGGCACAGAAACTAGTTACGGTAATACAGGGGAGGGACTGGGGGCAAACGGCGGGAAATGGCGTTTGGCACTTAGCACTTGGCATTTGGTCGTGAGGGATTGTTGCGCGTCGCCATAGAACCTCCCGGCTAAGCGCCAAATGCTAAGTGCCAAATGCGGACTGCTGCCGCTTATCAACTGCCCACGCTACCGGATCCTCCGCTACCGCGTCCACCAGGCCGATGCGCAGGGCTTCCCGAGCATTTACCTTCTCGGCCGCCACGAACATCTGCAGGGCCCTGGCTTTGCCGACCAGGCGCGGCAGGCGCTGCGTGCCGCCCCAGCCCGTGATCAGCCCCAGGGCAGCGCCGCGATGGCCAAAAATAGCGTGCGGCGAAGCCACACGGAAATGGCAGGCTAACGCCAGGTCCAGGCCGCCGCCCATGCAGTATCCGCTCACCGCGGCGCACACGGGTGGTGGAAATTCGTCGATCGTGTTCATCAGTTCCTGTCCCAGCTCAGAGAACTCCAGCGCTTCCTGGCGGCTGAGGGCGGCTATTTCCCGCAGGTCGGCGCCGGCGGAGAAAAACTTATCGTTGCCGGTAATGATCAGCGGCTGGCCGGCGCGGGCCAGTTCACGGATGGCGCAGGTCAATTGCAGCACGCAGGCGCGGGTCAGGCGATTGGTGCCGTCGGCAGAGCAGAGTTGCAGAATACGGACGCCGTCGCGAATCTGTAATTTGTAATCGGTAATTTGTAATTTACCGTGGGCCACGGTTGTGGCGAGTTCAATTACAAATTACAAATTGTTAAATTACAAATTCACTCGGCCTGGCTCAGCCACCGCTCCACCTGTTTGCCGTCTTCCGCCAGTTCGAAATTGCCGACGCGCACGGCTTCACCCACAATGCGGTGCGTCTCCGGATCGCGCGCCACCCGCGAAATCCACTGCCGTCCCACGTCGTACTGGTTGGGCGTGAACCATTTTTGTGGCAATACTTCTACCAGCCCGGCCCGTGGATACAGAACGTAAACGGCAGCCGCGGCATCGTCACGGGTGCGCGCGGGGTAAGAGGTGAGAAGCAACAATTCGTCCAGCGAACGGAACGGCTCGGGCACCTCCACCTTGTGCGCACCTTCTCGCAGGGAAGAGCTGATTTCAAATTCCGCCAGCGGCTCGGTGGCTGAATAAACGCGCTCGGTGGACTGCTTGAACCAGCCCACGATGTCCACAAATGAAAACGCCTTAAGCTGATCGGGATCGAAGCATAGCAGGCGCACGCTGCGGGGTTCCGGGCACCAGATACCAAAAAGCTTGGGCGGAATGTGGAAGGCGCGGCAGTAGGTGTTCAGCGCCAGCCGCGGCGTGTGCGCCTCCTGCGCCAGCCCCAGGGTCACTAGATAAGGCAGTTCACTTTTCTCGCTGTGATAGCGCCATTCGAATTCCTGGCCGGAGCTGGCTTCCACGGCCGGAAAAGTCTTCCAATACCAGGGAGCCGGACCAATGGCATTATCGATCAGTTCGCGTTGGCGGGATGGCAGCAATTGACAGTTAGCACTTAGCCTTCCACCTTCGGGTGTCTGCATCGGGGCTTCGCGGGCTAAATGCCAAGTGCTAACTGCTAAATGCTGTTTTACCCGGGCGGACGTGCTTGCGAATGAACTCCACTATCTCCTCCATGGAAGTGCCGGGCTGGAAAATGCCGCCCACGCCGGCTTTCTTCAGCCCCTCCATGTCCTGATCGGGAATGATGCCGCCCACCAGCACCAGTACATCTTCCATCTTGTTCTGGCGCAGCAGTTCCATCACCCGCGGCACGATAGCGTTGTGCGCGCCGGAAAGAATGGAGAGGCCGATTACGTCCACATCCTCCTGCAGAGCGGCATTGACTACCATCTCCGGGGTTTGGCGCAGGCCGGTGTAGATCACCTCCATGCCGGCGTCGCGCAGGGCGCGAGCAATAACCTTAGCGCCGCGGTCATGGCCGTCCAGTCCTGGCTTGGCCACCAGCACACGGATTTTGCGGTCGTCCGCCATCGAACCCTTCATTAAACCACAAACCCGGTTATTAACCACAGAGGACACGGAGAACACCGAGGCAAAAGCCTCACCACAAAGGTCACAAAAGGATCACGAAGGAATTCTCAAGAATTTCATGTCATTGGGTTGCGTGGACGTCCAAGGAAAGTATCCAGGGCATTCGCAGCGGAGGATTCCTATATTCGTGTGGTCGGGGGAGGGGTCCTGAAGTCGCTCCAATGAAATCAAAATCCTTCGTGGACCTTTGTGTCCTTTGTGGTGAATGAATTTGGGTTACTCTCTGTGTCCTCTGTGGTTAAGAAGCGGTTTTCAGCTCGGCGTAGCGCCACAGGTACCAGCAGGCAATCGAGCAGTAAGGCTGCCAGGGACGGGCGATCTTCAGAATCTGCTTAGGCTTGGGCATCTGGCGCTTACGGTAAGCTTTTTTGATGGCGGCGTTGATTCCGTAATCAGCTGTGGGCATGATGTTGCGGCGCCGCAGAGCGAAAATCAGGAACATTTGCGCCGACCACACGCCAATACCTTTGACACGCGTGAGGTGTGCGATGACTTCTTCATCTGTCATGTCAGGAAGCCGGGCAAAATCAATCTCGCCGCCGGCGGTGCGCTGGGCCAGATCGCGCAAATAGCTCAGTTTTTGGCGAGACAAGCCGCAGGCGCGCAACTGCTCTTCGCTGAGCGCCAGAATGGAAGCGGGGGTGAGGCCGTTGGCGCCGTCCCCGCACACGCCGTGGCAAGCCGCGCGCACCCTCTCAAAAATAGTTGCCGCTGCCTTGCCGTGCAGCTGCTGAAAAATGATGGAACGGGCCATGGCATCGAAACTGGGCTCGCGGTAGCGCATCTTGAAGGGCCCAATGCGCTCGATGATGCCGGCCATCACCGGGTCGGCCTGCTGCAGATGGCGGAGGGCGTGTTTCATTGCAGTCT
>DATGIY010000292.1:0-2384 GCA_035295475.1 Terriglobales bacterium | reverse complement strand
TCCCCTGGTAGCTGCCCACGGATCCGCCCAGGCAGAAGTAATAGGCGTCCACCATGCGGCCATCGGCCTTTATCTTCTTGCCCTCAATTCCAATGTCCGCAATCCAGTGCTGGCCGCAGCTGTTGGGGCAGCCGGTCACGTGCAACTTCAGTGGCTGATCGAATTGCGGCAGCCGTTCTTCCAGCTCCTCAACCAGCCAGCGCGAAAAGCCCTTGGTTTCGGTGATCGCCAGCTTGCAAAACTCCGTGCCCGAGCAGGCGATCGCGCCTCGCCAAAACGGGGATCCGCCGACCTGCAGCCCGATCGCATCCAGTTCTTTGGCCAGGCTGTGGGCGTTGCTTCGTGGCACATTAACGATCACCAGGTTCTGCATGCCGGTGGTGCGCAACTGCCCGCCGGCAAAGCGCGCGGCCAGCTCGGCGGCCTGGCTCATTTGGGCGGCGGTGATGCGCCCGCGCAAAACCGCGGCTCCCACATAGCAATAATCGGGCTGCTTTTGCGCGTGGATGCCCACGTGATCGCGATAGACATCCTGCGGAGCCTCTTCCAGAACGGCGGAATCGAGCCGAAATCCGATGCGCTCTTCCAGTTCCTGCTGAAAGGCTTGTACCGTCCAACCCTGCCGCAAAAAGAGGAATTTCAACCGGGCACGTTCGCGGTGTTCGCGCAGCTCCTGGGAATCACGAAAGATTTCCGCGATGCCCTTGATCACCGGCAAGACCTGGTTCCAGCGCACAAAGGCGTTCAAGCGCGCGGCCAGATAAGGTTCGGCGGAGAGGCCGCCGCCCACGCGCAGGGAGAAACCGATTTCGGAGCGCCCGCCAAAAGCGCGCTGGATCGCGGTCAGGCCGATATCGTTAATTTCAGGATAGGAACACCAGACCCGGCACCCAGTGATGGATATCTTGAATTTGCGCGGCAGATTGTAGAAGTCCGCATTGCCCGCCAGCAGCCGCGTTGCTTCCAGCGCCAGCGGGGAAGCGTCGCAGATCTCATCGCCATCCACTCCGGCCAGCGGACAGCCGGTAACGTTGCGGGTGACGTCGCCGCAAGCGCCCATGGTATTCAGTCCGCAGCGCCAAAGCGCTTCCAGAATCTCCGGCAGATCCTCGATGGTTACCCAGTGCAGCTGAATGTTCTGCCGCACGGTGATATCGGCAACGCCGCGCGCATAGCGCCGGGTGAGATCCGCGATGGTTCGCAGTTGGTGAGAGAGCAACAACCCATTGGGAATGCGAATGCGGACCATAAAAAACGGCACAGCCCTGCCCTCGCCTCCTTGCCCGCCGACCACGCCTGCCCCATCGCCCTGCGTGTAAACGCCCCACCAGCGGAAATAGGTGCTCAGCCAATCCGCCGGAATCGCGGAGAAGCCCTGCCGCGCGAATTGGCGGATCTCGTCCAATCGCTCCCACGGGTTCTTTTCCCGCTTGAGGCGCTCGGCCCGTTGCGCTTTGCTCTCTTTTTCCATAACCCCCAAAACAAAAAACCCACCGCCAGCTAGCTTCTGGCGATGGGTTATAAGTGCCGATGCTAAAAAGCGTTTAGGTCAGCATTCCCCCTGCGCCAGAACACACCGCGGCACAACAACAAGCGCTCATCTGGCGGATTGGAGAATGGTGCAGCATGAATTAGGACGGCAATTCTACGGGCCTTCCGAAGTACCGTCAACCGCTTTCAACCACTGCTTGGATGAAAAATGCCGATCGAGGGAAACAAGAAATCTTCTCCCAATCCTGATGCGAATTTGGCCTGCAGCTCAGCGGCAGCCCTCATTGCACCTGGCATGGTCGCCCATCAAAATACGGAAACCCCCGCTCCTTCAGGAAGTTACCGCCGCTGCTCCCATGTGATGCTCGTCACACGCCATTGTGTCCAGGTCCAGTACACTATTACTCAATGGCGGGGGAAAAAGTACTCATCGTAGATGACGAGAGACTGGTGCGCTGGTCCCTGCGCCAGAAGTGTGAGGAGTGGGGCTACCACGTCCTGGAAGCCGATACAGGCGAAACCGCGCTCGGCCTGGCCCGCCACGAATCGCCCGACCTGGTGCTACTCGACGTCCGCCTGCCCGATACCAATGGTCTGCAAGTCCTGGAAGAGCTGAAGAAGGCCCACGACGCGCGCGCCGTGATCATGATTACCGCCGATCCCCAGCTGGATGACATCAAGACCGCGCTCAAGCTGGGCGCTTATGACTTTGTAGGCAAGCCCCTGGACTTTGACGAGCTGCTGGTGGCCATGAAGAACGCGCTGGAGGCCACTCGCCTGCGCAGCGAAGTGCAGACTCTGCGCGGGGAAGTGCGCCGCCATACCGGATATCACTCGGTCATCGGTACGTCCGGCCGCATGACCGAATTGATGACGTTCGTGCGCAAGGTTGC
>DATGIY010000291.1:0-3130 GCA_035295475.1 Terriglobales bacterium | reverse complement strand
AGAACCTGGAAATCAGTTCTATTTCTCAAGCCCAGGCCGAGTTGTGGCTGAGCGGCCCTTCGCGCGTGCTGGACGGACTCGATCCCCACACCGTGCATGTGGTGATCGATCTTTCCGATATGCCCGCGGGCGAAAGAACTTTCGCCTTGAGCACGAGCAACGTGCACGTGCCTCACGGCGTGCGAGTGACGCAGATCGTGCCCGCCCAGGTGCAAATTCATCTGGATGTGCGGGAAACCAGGAACCTCGAGGTGCATCCGCGGGTCGTAGGGCGGCTGGCCTCCGGATTCACCATCACCAAAGTGGCAGTCGATCCCCCGCAAATCACGGTCACGGGGCCGGCGCGGCGCCTGAACCAGGTGGATGGGGCGATTACCGATCCCGTGGATGCTACCGGCCTGCTCAGCCAGCGAACTTTCACCACCAACGCCTACGTCTCCGATCCGCTCATCCAGGTTGTGAATCCGGAACCTGTGCGCGTGACCGTATTCGTGGGAAAATCGGCGCGCAGGCACGATTGAAGATTGCAGGCGCGGCTTCCCCCGTCGCGCCTTAGAGACTCCCCAGCAAACTCACTTTGAGGTAACTAAGAGAACGTGGCACGACAATTATTTGGTACGGACGGAATTCGCGGCGTGGCCGGCCAGTATCCGCTGGACGAGCCCACCGTATTTGCCATTGGGCGGGCGCTGGGGGACCGGCTGCGCACCGCGGCCCGGCACAAACGCGTGGTGATCGGCCAGGACACTCGCGAATCCAGCCAGTGGATCGCTAATGCGCTGGCGGCAGGGCTGCTGGGGGCGGGCATCGAGGTCCGCAGCGCGGGCGTTATCACCACCCCGGGGGTGGCTTTTCTGGCGCGCACCGACTCGTTTGGCGCCGGCATTGTCATCTCCGCTTCGCACAATCCGTGGATAGACAATGGAATCAAAGTCTTCTCCGCCGACGGATTCAAGTTGCCCGACGAGCTGGAACACCAGATCGAAGCGGAAATTTTTCAGCTGCTGGCAAGCAAGGCGGCGGAAGACGCCGAGACTGCCGCCCTGTTCCGATCTTTGCCGGGCTCGACCGAACTGCACCGCGACTACGTGCGCTGGCTGGCGCAGCAAGTGGCGGGCAGCCGGCTGGCGGGCATGCGCGTGCTGGTGGATTGCGCCAATGGCGCTGCCTCAGCGGTAGCTCCCGAGGTATTTCGCGCTTGCGGCATGGAGGCGAAGTTTCTGCACCTGGCGCCGGATGGCCGCAACATCAATCAGGGGTGCGGCGCCCTGCACCCGGAAACGGTGGCCGCCGCGGTGGCGGCGGAGCCGGGGAAATACGATCTGGGGATCACCTTCGACGGCGATGCCGACCGCGCCCTGTTCAGCGATGCCGCGGGACGGGTGGTGAACGGAGACGCTGTTCTGCTGCTGGCGGCACGAGATATGCAAGCACGCGGCGCGCTGCCTGGATCGCTGATCGTGGCCACCACCATGTCGAACATGGGGCTGGAGATCGCATTGCGGCGTTCTGGTATCGCTATGCTGCGCGCGGCGGTAGGCGATAAATATGTGCTGGAGGAGATGCTCAAGCACGGCAGCGCGCTGGGCGGCGAACAGTCGGGGCACATTATTTTCCGCGACGGCGACGCCACCACCGGCGACGGGCTGCTCACCGCTTTGCGCGTGCTCGAGGTGATGGCGCGCAGCGGCAAACCTCTGGCCGAACTGGTGGCAGACTTGAAGGTGTTTCCGCAGAACATCAAGAACGTGCGCGTGCGGGAGAAGAAGCCGCTTCTCGGTATTCCCGCGGTTGCGGCCGCCATCCAAGATGCGGAAAAGGAACTGGACGGCAACGGACGAGTGGTGGTCCGCTACTCCGGAACGGAAGCGCTGGCCCGAGTCATGGTGGAAGCCGAGGACGAAACCAGAATGAAGCGCCTGACCGAGACCATTGCCGGCGCCATTCAGCAGGCCCTCGGCGCTTCCTAATTCAGCGCTTGTGGAGCGGGCACCGTTCGATTACTTGCCCGCGAGCTGGCGCTTGACGATCTCGCTCACCAGTTTGCCGTCCACGCGGGCGCCCGAAGTCTGAAAGTGAGCCATCACCGCCTTCATGACCGCACCCATATCCTTCAGGGTGGGGCTGCCCATCTCCGCCACCTTGGCGCGAACGACCGACTCAATGTCTGATTCCGGCACGGCCTGCGGCAAGTAGCCTTCGATGAGCTTGATTTCCGCGGCTTCCTTGTCCGCCAGTTCCTGGCGGCCGCCCTTGGTGAACTGCTCCACCGAATCCTTGCGCTGCTTGATCAGGCTGTTCAGGACCTGCATTTCCTCGCTGTCGTCCAGCTGGGAGCGCTTTTCGATTTCGCGGTTCTTGAGCGCCGCTTTGACCATGCGCAGGGCGGAGAGGCGGCGCTCATCGCGCGCCCGCATGGCATCGGTCATGTCTTTTTGCACTTTCTCGCTGATGCTCATCGCCGTTCATTATAGTAGCGGGCGCTGGCACAGCGGGAGAGTGGGCGCCTGAAGACACGAGCCGGCGCGATTGAACCCGCTTTAGAGGGGCTTGGCTTGCGGTTGGGGCTGCAGCGCCTCCACCAAAGGCTTGGCGCGTACCCGATCCAGATAGCGATGGCGGCGGCAGTATTGCGAGCCCTCCTGGGTGGCGCGGCGGCAGCGCGCCGTTTGCAGCATGATGGCGGAACGAAGTTGGGTGGCGTGACAACGGTGCGCCCCGCAGGAGGCGCAGGTGTCGTCCTGGCACCAGGCGTGACGATGACGATTCATTCCCATACCCGAATCCCGTGGCGTGCCGGAGGAGCGAAGGCCGCCTTGCAATCGGAGACGACGTGGCTTATCCGTCCGGCGGTTGCGTTATTAAGGTTGAATAAGACCAGCAGCGGGCGCGCCGCCGGGGCCGCCCTGCAGATCATTCCTGAATGTTTCGACGATGGCGGCAAAAGCGGGGATGTCCGCGAAGCCTTAGCAAGCAAAAGATTTAGGTGAGTGGAAGTATCACCAGCTATCTAAAGATATCAGCCTGGTTGCGCTTCTCCTGTGTTCCCGAAGCATGCCAGGGTGGGCTGGTACGAGCGCCCGCGCTGAAGCTTTTCGCTGCCTGCTTCCCCCCAAACTGCTGCCAGGGT
>DATGIY010000290.1:0-2517 GCA_035295475.1 Terriglobales bacterium | reverse complement strand
CCGGAAGGTAACAAGCAGGTAAGGGTGGGTCAAGGTTACGAGGGTGTTGGGCACCGTGGGGCGAAGTTTTTCGTCTTCTTTGTGAATCGCTTGTTGCATAAGTAATTAAGCCCCTGTAATAATTCGCCGTTCATTCAGGTACGTCCTGAACCGGATGGCTGACCTAAGAACGATGAATTCGGCTCCCCCCTTCGCGCCCCGTCTGTTACCGTTACGGCTGCCTCGAGTGTGCGTGGCCGTCACCGGGTCCGATCCCAACGACATGGCCGAGAAGGCGGAGGCCTTGGTGCGCGATAACTCCTTCCTGGAGTTCAGGTTGGACTATCTGTCGAAACCCGGGTTGGCCATTCCTCGAATTCGACGCTTCATGGATACTCACCCCGGCACGGTAGTAGTTGCCACCTGCCGAAGAGCAGCGAGTGGGGGCAAATTCAAGGGTTCCATCGCCTCCCAATTAGACATCCTCGCCAAAGCTTCCAGCGCGGGCTGCCAGTTAGTCGATGTGGAACTGCAAACCGCTAGCAAGTGCAGGCCCGAACAGCTCCAGAAGCTTCGCACGCGCGCGGCCCTGATTCTTTCCTTTCACGATTTCCGGGCCACGAAGAAGCTGGATGAGACCCTCGAAAAGATGGTCGAGTATCCGGCCGACTTCTACAAAGTGGTGAGCACGGCCACCACGCTCGCCGACAACGTGACGATGATCAAGTTTCTGGCGCGCGAGGGCGACCGGCACTCCATGGTTGGCATGTGCATGGGCGAGCAAGGACTTATCAGCCGCGTCTTGGGCGTGCGCGCCGGTAGTGTGTTTACCTTCGCCTCCGCCATTGCGGGAGAAGAAACCGCCCCCGGCCAGGTCACCGCTCAGGAGCTGCGCAACGTATACCGCATCGAGCAGGTGGATGTGGCTACGCGCGTCTACGGCGTCGTAGGAGACCCGATCGCCCACTCCTTGTCCCCTGCCATCATGAATGCGGCTTTTCGGCGGGAAAACGTCAATGCGGTCTATGTCGCCCTCCACGCCAAAACGCTGAAGGACCTGCTGACTTGCGTCCGCGAAATACCGATTCACGGCATCAGCGTCACGATGCCTTACAAAGAAGCGATCCTGCCTCACCTCGATAACACCGACAGCCACACCACCAAAATTGGCGCCTGCAATACGGTCGTGCGAGCGCAGGATGGCAAATTGTACGGCTTCAACACTGACGCTGCCGGAATCGTCCGCCCCCTGGAGCGCCGCCTCAACACGCTCGAAGGCGCCAGGATTCTAGTGATCGGCGCCGGCGGAGCGGCTCGGGCCGCCGTCTTTGGACTGAAAGAACGCGGCTGTGAAGTTTACATTCTCAACCGCAGCGCCGCGCCCGCCAAGAAATTGGCGCACCAGGCTCGCGCGCGCATGGTGAAGCGTCCGGATCTGAAGAAATTGGCGTTCGACGTCATCATCAATGCCACCCCCGTGGGGATGGGAAATACACGCGACACGCCGCTGCAGGACAAAGAGATCAATGCCCGTTATGTCTTTGATATGGTTTACGATCCCGGCGAAACACGGCTCCTGAAGCTGGCGAAAGAGCGGGGCGCGCAGATCATCCCCGGGATCGAAATGTTCGTACACCAGGCGGCCCGCCAGTTCGAGATCTGGACAGGGAAACCCGCCCCCTGGGATGAGATGTTGCGCGTAGTGCTTTTAGCCCTGCAGGAACGGGCCAAGGGTTCAGCCGCGGCGAAATAACCGCCGTGAGGTCAATCACGAGCTTTGACGCCTAACCGGGAATAACGATTTAAGCGGTTAGGAGGGACGGTTAGCCCCAAGACTAACCGGTAAAAGAAGGTTCAGCAGTTTGCAATCGTCTCGCGCTCGCAAAACAGGGCCCCATTGAGGGCTCAGTCGCCGCGAAATCACCGCTTCCGATGCCCTTCGACAAGAAAAAGTTGCATTTTACTAGGTGCCCAAAGTAAGATGCATTTAGGAAGTGTGATTGTTAGCGCTTCCCCGGTAGTAGCCCAGTACCGCCCGGTTCCTTACTTCCAACTCGCTGTCACAAGCTTTGGCGAAAAACTCGACGTGAGAGACGGCTTGGTTCGTCTCCATCCCGGTTCGGAGAGTTCAACATGGCGTGGTACGCGTATTGTCTGACTGAGCATCAAACCCTTCCAAATGGAACCCGCACTCGCCGCCCTTTCCTATTAGAGGGTGTGCAAGGAGTTAATGGCGCTGCGGTTCTTAGCTATCCGAGTGGTGAATTCGCGGTAATTGTCAGCGAATATGACCACGCAGCAGGCGAACTGGACCATAAGGCCCACATTGACCACGCGCGCGTGGTCAGCAACTGCTTCCGCAATTCCACCGTTCTTCCTTTCAAATTTGGCACCGTTTTTGACAGCGACGACGCGCTTCGGCAGGCCGTTCGGGTCAATCGGCGGGCATTCGGACTGAGCGTAGCCAAACTGCGCGGCAAGTCCGAGATGCACATCAAGCTGGTTGTCCGGGATGGATCTCTGCGGGAGGCCATGATC
>DATGIY010000289.1:0-3469 GCA_035295475.1 Terriglobales bacterium | reverse complement strand
GAAGAGCATTATGGCGGAGCTTCGCCCGTGGCTCTATTCTGGCGCACTCCCGACGGCAACTGGGAGCGGGTAAATGAAGAGAAGGCCAAAGAAGATTTACTGGCCGGCTGATTTGTAATTGAGCAATTTTTAATTGGTAATTGTCACATCGCCGTTTCGCGGGGCCGGTCAGGTGTGACGATAAATCACAGATTACTGAATTACCAACTACGCGTCAGCATCATTCCGCTTTCACGAGAATTACGGTGGCATCGTCCTGCAGGCCGCGTGTGCCCGCAAAAGATCGGACTTCCTGTACCACGGTCTCTACCGAAATCTCCGGTTTCAAATCCAGCAATTTCTGCAGGCGTTCATTGCCATACTCCTGGCCGCTGCTGTCTTCGGCTTCACTGATACCATCGCTGTAAAACAGCACGCGTGATCCGGGGGTGAGCTCCACCTGAATTTGCGAAAAACTTTCCTGCGAAAAACCGATGGGCAGGCCGTGGGCGCCGCTCATTACGTGGGCCGCGCTTCCATTGACCAGGAGCGGCCAGGGATGGCCGGCATTCGCAATGGTCAACGTTCTGGAGCCGGGGTCGAGCACGGCGTACAGCATGGTCACGAACCGGCCCACGGGAAAATCGTTCAGCAGCAGCCGGTTCAGCCGATCCAGAACTTCTCCCGGCGCTCCGCAGTCTTCCGCCAGCGAGCGCAATATTCCGCGCGCCGCCGACATCATAAGCGCGGCCGCCGTCCCTTTGCCGGAAGCGTCGGCCAGCACCAGCCCCCAGCGACCCTGGCTTAAGGGAATGAAGTCGTACCAGTCGCCGCCCACCGCTCCCGCGGGAATGGAAAGACCGCTCACTTGGTATCCCGGAACCAGCGGCGAACTTCTGGGAAACAGCGCTTCCTGAATCTGGCGCGCGTCCTGTGCTTCGCGGTCCATTCGCTCGCGCACCAGGCGCTGCTCGCGGAAGAGGCGCGCGTTCTGCACCGCGACTTCAATGTGACAGGCCAGCGCCTGCAGCAGTCGCAGCTTTTCTTGGCAGAAAGCGTCCAAGTCAGGATGCGAAGCGGTGAATACCCCAATCACCTCGCTCCCCATTTTCAGTGGAATTCCCACCTCGGAACGGGTGCTGGGTTCACAAGCCTGGTAGTAAGGATCGAGGCTTACATCCGGGGCGTAGTACATGCGCTCCGTCTGGACCACATGGCCGACAATGCCAACCCCCGGCCGCAACGAGTGCCCCTTGCGATGCCGGGAGCAGCCATGCACGGCCGCCAGGGTCATATTTTCACCCTCGCCTTCGCGCAGATACACATTGGATTCCAGCACGCCAAACCAGCGGGAGACATCGTGCACGATGCGCTCGATCAGCAGATCGAGGTCGAGAATCGAGCCCATCTCCCGTGCCGCGCGGTGCAGCAGGAGCAGGCCTTCGCTGTCGTCCGACAGAATGGCTCGCGCCGGTGGACTCACGGTCGCAGTCGCTCTCGGATACGCGCCCATAGGTCGCCTCCTGTCCCGTGTCAAGGAATCCTGGTAGGCACAAAATGCCGCGCATTTTTTTCGATTCCCGGGCCTGGGCTACGATTCTTTTTTATCCGGGTCGGACTGCGGCCGGGCCGCTTCCGCGCGCCGCTTTTTTATTTCCTCCATGCGCTCGCGAATTCGCCTTTCCACACCTTCGCTGGTGGGCTGGTAATAGATCCGATTACGCAAGTTGTCCGGCAAACAGCGCATGTCCGTGACTTTGCCGGGAAAATTATGGGCGTATTGATAATCTTTGCCGTAGCCGAGGGTTTTCATCAACCCGGTAGGCGCGTTTCGCAGGTGCAGGGGCACAGGCTCCGCCACCGTGCGTTCCACATCCTGCTGTACCTCGGCGTAGGCCGTGTACAGGGCATTGGATTTGGGCGCGAGGGCCAGATACACGGCCGCTTCCGCCAGCGCCAGGTTGCCTTCCGGCATGCCGATGAAGTCCACCGCGTCGCGGGCGGCTACGGTGAGCGCCAGCGCCTGCGGATCAGCCAGCCCGATATCCTCCACTGCCATGCGCACCAGCCGGCGGGCCACGTAGAGCGGTTCCTCCCCCGCTTCCAGCATGCGGCCCAGCCAATAAAGCGCCGCGTCGGGATCGCTGTTGCGCACCGATTTGTGCAGCGCGGAAATCAGGTTGTAGTGCTCCTCGCCCGCCTTGTCATAGAGCAGCACACGCTTCTGCAAGGCATCCTGTACGATCGTTTCGCTGATCTCAGCCTCCGGCTGGCCGCCATGTTGTTGCACGGCGAGTCCGGCCGCGACCTCGAGTGCGTTGTAGGCGCTGCGGGCGTCGCCGCTGGAGTAGGCGGCAATGCGAGCCAGCGCCTCATCGCCTGCGCGCAACCGCATCTCTCCCAGACCGCGCTCTTTATCGGCCAGGGCACGACGCAGCAAGGCAACGATCTGCTCCTCAGTCAAAGGATTCAGCACGTACACCCGGCAACGGGAGAGCAGCGCGGAAATGATTTCGAACGAAGGATTCTCCGTGGTCGCGCCGATCAGGCGAATCGCCCCGCTTTCCACATAAGGCAAAAAGGCGTCCTGCTGAGCTTTATTGAAACGGTGGATTTCGTCGATGAATACGATGGTGCGCGTGCCGTACTGCCGCGCTTTATCGGCATCGGCCATCACCTGCTTGATCTCCTTGATGCCGGCGAGCACTGCCGAAAATTCGATGAACTCAGCTCGGGTGAGGCGGGCAATCACTTTGGCTAGCGTTGTTTTGCCCACCCCCGGCGGGCCCCAGAAGATGATGGAACCGGTGTCATCGCGGTCAATCTGGATGCGCAAGGGCTTGCCTGGCCCGACCAGGTGTTCCTGGCCAATGAACTCCTCCAGCGTACGCGGCCGCATACGGTCGGCCAGGGGGCGGGTACGGTCCCGGGACTCGTCAGCCGGCATGCTCTGAAAGAGGTTCATAGTTCAGCCGTGGCGCCTTTGCCGCCCCGCTTCATACAGCACGATCGATGCGGCCACGCCTGCGTTCAACGATTCCACCTTGGGAGAATGGGGAATGGCCACGCTCTCATCCACTTGCGCCATGACTTCACGGCTCAGGCCGGCGCCCTCGCTTCCCACCAGCAGCGCCACGGGCGAAACTAGGTTGGCGAGATCCAGTGCCGTTCCCTTGTGGGAAGACGTTGCCAGCAAGCGCAGCCCGCGTTTCCGCAGAGCCGGCAAGGCCGTTTTCAGATCCTGCTTAATCATCGGAATTCGAAAAATTGATCCGGCCGAGGCCCGCACCACCTTCGAGTTATACGGGCTGACTGTGTTCTCTCCCAGAAGGATCCCGCTGGCCTCAAATGCCTCAGCGGAACGAAGGATTGTTCCAAGATTCCCCGGGTCCTGCACGCCGGCGACTACCACCACCAATGCCATTTCCTTTTCGCCGGCTGGCAGCAAGTCGTCCAGGGTAAAAGACTTGAGCCGTACCAGCGCCGCCAC
>DATGIY010000288.1:0-3080 GCA_035295475.1 Terriglobales bacterium | reverse complement strand
GAATTACCAGCTCATTCGTGCGCCCGTCGTACAGCAAATTGCCGGCATGAGGATCGGCATGAAACAGGGCATCCTTCTCAGTGGAAAAAATGGGGGTAGCCACCAGGGCTTCGATGAGCTGCTCGGAAAGTCTGAAGCGTCGCCATTTGGGCATGCGCCGGGCGGCATCGGTAATCTTCACGCCCCGTTCCTCGCTGAGCGCGGTGATGCGCGAGGTGCATAATGGCTGGATGAGCCGCGGCACGCGGACTCCACGCACCCCGTGATACAACCGATAGGCCTCGCCCAAGGTGGATTGCTCGCGGGCAAAATTCACTTCATGCTGCAGCAAGTGGCGGACGTCGCGGAAGGTGCGGGGGAGCACGCGGGGGGCAAAGCCGTACTGCCGATGCCGCGAACCAAGATACTTGGCCAGCTCGGCCAATAATTCCATGTCCTCGGCAAAGCAGACGGGGATGTGGGGTTTCATGACTTTAAAAACGCCTCGCTCGCGCCGCCGGAGCTCGGGATTCCACCAGGTGAAGCGGATAACCGCGCTGACGCTCGCCTCGCAAAAAATGTCCGGCTTAATGCGAACCGCGTGTGCCGACAGTTGCGGGCCTAACTCGTCGACGATAATGTCGCGCACCTCTTTCGGCTGCATGTCGCTGATGCTGTTTTCCAGCTCGGAAAGCGCGCGCCGCATCGCCGGAAGCAAGTTGCGGTTGCGGGCCAGCACCTGGCCCAGTTTCTGCAGGCCCGGCACTTTGGCGATTAAGCGCAGTAAGCGCTGGCCGGTCGGCGTTTGCGGCGGAAGTTCCCACTGTTCCACCAGCTTTGGCGCGAGGCGGGCCGCCGAAAGGTATCCAACCGTAAACTGCATGGCATCCTGAACCAATACCCGCCAGCGGGCGTATTTATCGGGAACGAGTTCTTCAATCGGCAGGTGATCGACAATCCATTTTCCGGCTGTTCTCCGCAGTAACGGGCCGGCGGGACTACGGAGCGCGGTCTCGAGCACAGCAATTCGTTCTTCTGCAGTCGCACCAGGGCGGAAAAAAGCCGACTGTAACTCTGGAGGTGCCTGCTGCAGGGAAGACTCGAGGAGGGATGAACCGGCCATCGGACTACTCCTCAACGGCTAACGCACCTTCAAGGTGTTCGCCGGGCCAATGGGCCTTCTCGGGGGGAAAGCCGCTACGGTTTCAGGGTACACCCGCCACGGGAAAACGGGAAAAGGTGGGCCAGTACTTGAACTGGCCCACGATCAAAGCTGCTATACGACCACGTACTTGTCGGCTTCCATCACTTTGTGCGCGATCTTCTGGCGCAGAGCAATGGTGTTGAAAGGTTCATGTTTAGCCAGCCGGCGCAGGACGGCCAGGTAGGAGCGGAGCATGTCGCCTTCGCCGATCGCCGCCAGCACGGTGCGGGCGGCGCTCTCAATGCGTTCCGCGGCTCCCGCCATGTAGACCTGCGCCATGGCAACGGCATGCGCCGAAGCTGCCTCGCCGTTGTGCTCGACCAGTTTGCGGGCGCGCAGCAACGCCGACTCCATGGCGTAAGTTTCGATAGTCATGTTGGCGATCGCCCCCATGATCTCCTGCTGATCCTGGATCGCCTGCATGTATTTCTGCATTGCGATGCCCGCGGCGAACAGCCCCATCTTCTTGGCATTGGCCACGAGCTTACGTTCCGCGGCAAAGGGCCCATCCCCTCCATCCTCGCCGCCGGGACCGCTCAAGACTTCGTCCATGAGCTTCTTGATTGCGGGCATGAAGGGCAGTTGGCCGGTGGCAGCCCGCTTCATGAGAAACCCGGTAATAATGAGGCGGTTGATTTCATTGGTGCCTTCGAAAATGCGGTTGATGCGGGAATCGCGATAGGCGCGTTCGGCGGGATACTCCTCCACAAAGCCGTATCCGCCATAGATCTGCACCACCTCATCCACCACAAAGTCGATCAACTCCGAGCCCCATACCTTGATGATGGAGCACTCGATGGCATATTCGTCGATCGTTTTGCGCACCTGAGCCATATCGGAGTGGTCACCGGGCAATTGCGCAATGGCGGCGTCCAGCATGCCAACCGTGCGGTAGACCATGGCTTCGCCGGTAAAAATGCCGACCGCCATTTGCGCGATCTTTTCGCGGATCAGCCCGAAATCGGCGATGACCTTACCGAAAGCCTTGCGCTGCTTGGCATAGCGGATGGCGTTCTCGATAGAGTAGCGAGCCGAACCTACGCAGCCGGCGCCCAGCTTGAAACGTCCCACGTTCAGCGGATTGAAGGCAATTAGGTGCCCCTTGCCCACCTGGCCGAGCACGTTTTCCACCGGCACCTTGCAGTCGTTCAGCACCAGAGGGCAGGTGGAGGAGCCGCGAATGCCCATCTTGTGCTCTTCCGCACCCACCGAGAAGCCGGGAAAGTTGCGCTCGACGAGGAAGGCGGTAAACTGTTCGCCGCCCACTTTGGCGAAGACGGTGAACAGGTCGGCAAAACCGGCATTGGTGATCCACATTTTTTCGCCGTTAAGGATGTAGTGCTTACCGTCCGGCGAAAGCTCCGCCCGGGTGCGGACGTTCAGCGAATCCGACCCCGACGATGACTCCGAGAGTGCGAATGCCCCCACGATTTCGCCGCTCGCCAACCTCGGCAGGTACTTCTTTTTCTGCTCTTCCGTGCCGAAGTTGATGATGGGGAGGGTGCCGATGCAGGTATGCGCGCCCCAGGTGGTGCTGAATCCGCCATAGCGTGCCAGGCGGTCGGCAATGATGGCGGAAGACACTTTATCCATCTGCGTGCCCCCGTAGGCTTCGGGAACATCCACCGAGCTCAGGCCCAGGTCGCCCGCCTTCTTCACCAGTTCCCGCGACACGGACCAATCCTTGTGTTCCATTTTCTCGATATTGGGGACCACTTCGTTGGCCGCGAACTCCTCGGTGGTCTGCGCAATCAGCGTGTGCTGTTCGTTGAAATCTTCGGGAGTAAAAACATCTTCCGGCTGGCGTTCTTCCAGCAGAAAGCCGCCGCCCGCGATCTTTGCCGTCGGTACTGTGGTCGTAGTAGCCATTTCCTTGCCTCCGTTGATCTGGTGGTGC
>DATGIY010000287.1:0-6076 GCA_035295475.1 Terriglobales bacterium | reverse complement strand
TTTCTTTTATTGAAAGAGACGCTGCAGGCAAAGTCTCTACCCATGTGGGTAGTGCTGCACGCGAGATGCTTCGAGGCTAAAGCCACTCAGCATGACGCCGCCCGAAGTGAGTCGTGCGAGGGAAGAATGTTATCGGCCTCGACTACCTGACCTGACCACTGACAACTGACAACTGGTTCTAAAACCCCATGATGTTGTAGCCGCAATCCACGTAGAGGGTTTCGCCGGTGATGCCGGAACTGGCGTCGGAGGCGAGGAAAACTCCCGTACTACCTACTTCATTAACATCCACATTGCGCTGCAAAGGAGAGCGCTCGGCGTGCGCTTTGAGCATGTCGCCCAGGCCGGAGATGCCGCGCGCCGCCAGCGTCCTGATGGGACCGGCGGAGATGGCATTCACCCGGATGCGTCGTTTGCCCAGATCGGCGGCGAGGTAACGTACGCTGGCCTCCAGCGCGGCCTTGGCGACGCCCATCACGTTATAGCGCGGCACCACCTTCTCGGCGCCGTAATAAGTCATGGTGATGATGCTGCCGCCATCCTCCATGAGCGGCGCGGCCGCGCGCGCCAAGGCGATAAGCGAGTACACGCTGACGTCGTGGGCAATGCGAAACCCTTCACGCGTCGTGTTGAGGAATTCACCCTTGAGTTCGTCGGCCGGAGCGTAGGCAATGCTGTGCACGAGCACGTGCAGCTTGCCGTAACGGGACCGCAATTCGGCGAACAGTCGATCTACTTCCTGGTCCTGGCTGACGTCGCAGCGGAAGGCTTCGGCGCCGGGAAGGGATAGGATCAAGTCTTTGGCTTCCTGCTCCAGGCGCTCGTTCTGGTAGGTCATGGCCAAGCGCGCCCCGGCGGCATGCAATCCCTGCGCGATCGACCAGGCGATGCTGCGCTTGTTAGCGACTCCAAACACAACGGCATTGCGGCCAGCCAGACTTTCGCTCATCGGCATCTCCGGTGAAGGGCACAGGATAACAGACCAGGAGTGAGCGGAACCTGATTCCGGATGGCCTGCCGATCACGACGGGCGAAGATGCGATGGTTAATCGCCGGCGGCTTCGCCCGAGGCCAGGTTCGGCACGGTTTCCAGTGGCCAGGCGGCGGTGAGGAAGGCCACAAAATACACAGAGGCAATCAGGGCAAAGCCGAGCGCCAGGCCGGTGCGATGGGCGACCGCGCCTACAATCATGCTCAGGCAGACCTGCAGCAGGGTTCCGGCAAAATAGAATGCGTTCTGCACCCGGCCCATGAAGCGCTGCGGCACCTGCTCCATCATGCTACTGGAGATGGCAATCCCGCCCACGCCGCGTGCGGATCCCATGAGCGCATAGAGGGCCACGGCGAGCGCCAACAGGCGCGAAAACGGAACCAGGAATATGCTGCCCGCGAGCAGGGCCATGGAAACGGCAACCGTGCGCCGTCCTTCCATGCGGCGAATGACCAGGGGAGCGTAGAGGGCGCTCAAGAACGCGCCTACCCCCCAGCCGGCGTTCAGCCATCCATATCCCACGGCTCCGGCGTGCAGCAGGCGGTCGCTGAGCGGTGCGGTCACTACGCTTTGGGTGGACATGGCGCCAATGAACATCGCCCAGCTCGCGCCCAGCAGCACCACGTAGCGGTTACCGCGCAAATAGTTGATGCCCTCGCGCATCTCCTGCCAGTAACGGGCCCAGGAGCTTTCTTGCGCCAGCCCGGGCGCGGGAAGCTGTTCACGCACTGCCACCTTATGCTTGCCTTTGCGCAGCGCGAAATAACAGCTGAAAGAAACCACGTAGGTGGTGAAGTCGATCAGCAACACCCCGCCGAGGCCGATGTGGTTGTAAACGAACCCCACCAGGCCGCCGGCAATCAGCCAGCCGCCCTGCACACCGGCCAGCAGAAAAGTGTTGGCGTGAACGAACTGCGAATCCGGGGTCAGCTCCTGGATGAGAGCGGTAATCGTGGGCCAGAACATCCAGAAGCCCGCCGAGACCAGCATGTTCATCAGGTAAAGTTCCCATACGTGGACGCGGTGCACGAAGGCCAGGGTGGCCACACCCACCACCATCAGAGCGCGAATGGCGTCCAGGGCCATCACCAGGTGGCGGCGGTCCTCGCGGTCAATGATGACGCCGGTGAAAGGCAGCATCAGCATGGCCGGCAAGGTCTGCAGCACCACCAGCGTGCCCAGAGCCACCTCGGAGTGGGTAGCCTGGAGAATGAACCAGGTCACCGCGGCGGAGTTCATCCCGCTCCCCAGCATGGAGATCAGGTTGGCGGTGAACACATACCGCAGCTCGCGCTTTTGCAGAATCGTGCGCATCAAAGATGGGATTTAGATGAAGTATCGGGTGGGGAAGCCGAATCTTTATTAAAACGGTGAAAGGCTTCTTGCGCAATTGACGGAGTGGCTTCGTACTAAAGTAACCTTGAAGCTATGCGGCCACCCCCGTTTCGTAGAGAGCGGATGAAAGCGGTGTGCGAAAGCCATCCTGCTTGCTAATCCTGTCTTACTCACCACGAACTACTCGTTGTGTCGAAGCTTCGGCCAGCGCACTTGGCGGTCGCGGTACAGCCATAGCGCGTAGATGATGAGCAGGAGCATCTCCGGTTCGATGGCATGGCGATAACGCGGCGAGGGATGGGCCAGGTAGTAAGGAAGAGGATAGATGAACAAGCAGCAGGCCAGCAGGAAAGTTCCCGGCACTCGATTGCGGAAGCAAAGCCACAGGCCCGCAAAAGCCGCCAGGGCGGAAATCAGAAACGCCAGATGGCGCGCCGGAGCAAGAGTCCAGCTGCCGGCCAGGGTCTCTTGCGGATTGCCGACCCAGAAATAAAGCGCTCGTTGGGCGCAAAAGGCAAGAAACTCGCCGGGATGGGTGCGGATAAAATCGAAGGCGGCGCGCTGTTCCGCTTTCATGTACGGCAACTCGCCCATCTCAGCGAATTTCCGCATGGCGTCGGGATCGTTGCCGGGATGCTCGGAGCGGGTCCAGCGTCCCGCGGATTGGGGATTATTGGCCATGTGCAGCTCCAGGCCAAAATTGTCGCGGATAAAAACAAACTGCCCGAACACCCGGTAATTGCGCACCAGCCAGGGGGCCACCAGCAGGCAGGCAATCGCCGCGGTCAGAAGCATGCCGGCCAGCAGGGCCTGGGAGCGGCCTCGCAGCTTCCAGCCAAGCCAGGCTAGAGAAAACGGCAACAGCGAAAGCAGCGTGGGATTAGTGAGCGCGATCACGCCCCAGAGCACGCCCAGCAGCACCCAGTCGCCGCGGCGGGGAGTCTTTTCCAGGCGCAGGCACAGCAAAACTACCAGGCTCAGCAGCAGAGCTGAAAGGCTGGTTTCCCAGACCACACGGACCGGCCAGTAGATGGCGTAAGGAAAAAGAGCCCAGGTCCAGGCCGCCCAGCGCGCGGGCGTGGTGCCAAAAAGGCGGTCTCCGATGCGATAAATGACCAGACAGGTCAGCGCGGAGAACAGGCTGTTCAAGGCGAGAATCATCCAGCCCGAAGCCAGCGTGTAGACGCCGAACAGCTTGAAGACGCCGGCCAGCAGGAATGGGTAAAGCGGCGCTTCCCAGGCGCTGGGACCGGTGGGCAGGTCCGTGGGCGAAGCGAAACCGTGGCCGGTAGCCAGCGAACGGGCAATTCTTCCCATTTCCCAGCCGAATTGGAAATGATCGCGGCGGGGGGTAATGCGGTAAGTGTGGCCGGCGGTGATGACCAGCATTCGCAGCAGCAGCGCGACCACAACGATGAATGCCGGCGAGCGGAACAGCCGCTGACGTGTCGAGGAACCCGGGATGGCGCGCGCTGGGACCGCCGCCTGGGGTGAATACTTCGCCTCAGCCGCGTCCAGACTCATGTTGAACTCGGAGCTCCCGTTGCGTCAGTCTATCACTCCGCCATTGGCGGGTTACAATCGGCCAAGCCGCGCCCCATCTATGGAGCACTTGATTTATCTGGCCTGCGAGTCCCGCAATATCAACCTGCAGGCGCTGTATGCCGCCTACTCGGCGCTTGCCTGGAGGGGGACGCTGGAATTGGCGGTGCACGTGTACAGCGATGCGCCGGCTGTTTTTCAGCCGCTCGGGAACCAGGTGCAGGTGCACCAACTCAGTCCTGAGCAGGTGCGAGCCTGGCGCGGGCCGGGTAATTATCCTTTCCGCATTAAGATCGCCGCCTTGGCGGCGGCCACGCGGGAGCATGGGGAAGAGCGGGTGCTATTTGCCGATTCCGACACATTCTTCTTTGCCGAGTTGGCCCCGGTGTTCGCCCGCATGGATGCCGCGAATGCCGTGCTCCATCGCAAGGAATACGCGGTGCTAAGCAATCCCAGCGGCCAGCTGCAGCGCTTCCGCAAGCGCATGAGCAAGTTCCGATTTCGCGGCAGCGCCATTGATTTGAATGCGGATATGTGGAACTCGGGGGCCATTGGCCTTCATCCGCGAGAATTTCATCTGCTGGATACCGTGCTGGCCTTCATTGACAGCGTCTCGCCGCATTACAAGAAGCAGCTGGTGGAGCAGTACGCGGTGTCGTACTTCTTGCAAAAAAATGCGCGGCTGCACGCTTGTGACGACGCGCTTTTCCATTATTGGGCGCAAAAAGTGGAGTATCAGCAGGTGATCGAGGGGCGGCTGCAGCGCTGGCAAGCGATGCCGCTGGAGAGTGCGCTGGCGGAGTTGCGGGCTGAGAGGATCGAACTGCCGCCGTTTCAGCCCCGGCATGGCTGGGTGCGGCGTGTGAGCGACCGGGTGCTGGGGAGGGAAGAAGCGCAGTGACAATACCTGCATAAAGGTGCTTCTTTTCGCCGTGGATTCGCACGGATTGCCGCCGACGTCCCTCGGGGGCTAAAGCCCAGCCTCCAGGTCGCCCTGAACGGCGCGTCTGAAGCCCCGCTTTGCAAAGCGGATCTATGAGGTAGCTTCTGAGTGCTCAACGCTTATCTGGCGCTGATGCCACAGTTCTTTCCTGTTCCTTCGTGTCCTTTTTGGTGAATAATCCTGCAGCGAAAAGATTTGCTCCGCGGCGGAAACGGCGCTAGCATGGCCCGCTGCAGATACAAGCGGACAGCCGGGCGACCTCCTTTCCCCACCCCGATGGGCGCCAGTTTGTCCGCACCGGCACTTGCGGAGGTGAGAAATGGTTCGCGTTCGCTGGTCGGCCCTGTTGATTTCTCTGTTATCGATCCTCCTGGTTGGGCTGGCGCAGGCCCAACTGGAAAAAATCATTATTCCCGCCGGTACGCCGGAAGACCAGGCGCTGCAAGCTATCAGCAACGAGTCGGATGCGCAGAAGCGCGTCACCATGCTGCAGGATTTTCTGCAGAAGTTTTCTTCCAACCCGCAGGCGGTGGCTTACGGAAATTGGCAACTGTCGCAGGCCTATGCCAGCACCGGCGATAACGCCAAGGCGCTGGAGTGCGGCGACAGAGCTTTGGCGGCAGCGCCCCACAATCTCGACATTCTGGTTTCCCAGGCCGGCGTGGCTCAGCAGTTAAAGGATTGGGCCAAGGTGCTGGACTACAGCGTCCGCGGCGGGGAGTTGTACAACGCGACCTACAAGCAGGCCAAACTGACCAATGCTTCGGCGCCGGCTGGCGGCGAAGGAGCAAACGATGCCGACAAGCAGTCGTACCAGTTTCTGGAGGCTTCCGGGTACAACGCGATTGTGGGGGAACAGGATCCGAAAACGCGCATGGCTTTCATCGAGCGCTACACCCCCGCGTTTCCGGAGTCGAAGTTCGCGGAGCCGATTTCGCAATACGCCATTTACAGCCTGCAGCAGCTGAACGAACCCGAACGCCTGGTGAGTTATGGCGAGAAGACGCTGGCCTCTGATCCCAATAGCGTGCCAACGCTGATCCTGCTGGCTAACGCTTATTCCGAAGATGCCAAGGGCGCCAACCTGGGCAAGGCGATCACCTATGCCCGCAAGGCAATCGAACTGGCGAAAGCGGACGCGCCGGACGCCACTCGCTCGCAAAAGCTTTCCGCAGGAGTAGCGCATTCCGCCATGGGATATGCACTGATGCGCCAGGAGAAGACGCCGGCGGCTATAACCGAATTCAAAGCCGCGACTGCGCTGC
>DATGIY010000286.1:0-11131 GCA_035295475.1 Terriglobales bacterium | reverse complement strand
GGCATCATCGCCCATGAAATCAACAATCCTCTGGAGGGCGTGACCAACCTGCTCTACCTTCTGGAGAACCATCCTTCGCTGGACGCGACGGCGCGACGCTACGCCCGCATGGCCCAAGAGGAAGTAGCACGCGTCGCCCGCATCGCGCGCCAAACCTTAGCCTTTTATCGTGAGCCCACGGTTCCCGTGGAAGTCGACGTTGTCGAATTAGTTAATGGGTTACTGGAACTGTACACGCACAAGCTGCAGAGCCGCAAAATCTCCCTGGAGAAGCGACTGGATGTGCCGGCGCAAATTACCGCATCTCCCGGCGAGGTGCGCCAGGTACTCTCTAATCTCGTGGGCAATGCCCTGGATGCGGTACCTGAAGGCGGCAGCATCAAGATGCATGTTTTCCCCTCGCGCGACTGGCGCCACCCCTGGCAGCAGGGGGTGCGTATTACCGTGGCGGATACCGGGCATGGTATCCGGCGTGAACATCTGAAAAGTATTTTTGATCCTTTCTTTACCACTAAGGGAGAACGAGGAACAGGGCTTGGGCTCTGGGTAAGCCATGGAATCGTGCAGAAATACGGCGGCAGTATCCACGTGTGGAGCAGCGTGCGCCATGGCCGGAGCGGCACCTCGTTCTCGGTTTTCTTCCCCCAAGCAGCCACTGAGAGCCCAAGGAAGCCTGTGCGCCGCGCCAAGTCGCGAGTCTGAACCTTAATCTCTGCCTCTCCACGTCCTGCCTTCAACCGCGAGGTCGCCTCATCGCAAGTTCTTGTAGATGTGTCAATTAGCGACAATTACTGTCGTACATAGACCGCGGGCATATTTACCCATTGGCGGTACCGACAGTAACGTTAGGTTCCCCGGGCGACCTCCCTGGCCGGGTTCCCCAAAGAACTGTAAAGAGCGACTACATGGCTGAGCCGTTCAATGACCTATTGCTGCCGGAACCGAGAGTAAACTGGCGCACGCTGGGAACCAGTTTTCTTGCCCAAAGCCTGCTGGTGCTGCTGCTGGCGGGAATCGGAGTTCTACTTCCGGATCAGCTGGTAATCGCAACCCATCATTTGACTTACACCCCACTGGTCAGCAGGAGTTCGCCACCTCCGCGCCAGCAGCCTCGGCCAAAAATCAAAACGCACTTGCTTCCTCCCGCGCCGGTGACTGCACGACTGATAGTGCCCCGGCAAATACAGGTTCACGCCGCCAAGCCGCAGGCGATACAAGCTCCGAAAGTGGTTTTCGCCGCTCCAAAGCTGGCGCCAGTTCTCGTCAAAGAGGGAGGCGCGATGCCGGCCATCGTGCATACGGGAAGCTTTTCCGGCAGTTCGGCTACGCCGACTATCGTGCGCTCCGTCGAAAAGGTTCAGACCGGTGGATTTGGAGATCCCAACGGCGTACCTGCTCACGGCAGCGGACAAGGGCGCCTGCTGATGGCCAAGATGGGCGCTTTTGATATGCCGCAAGGTGAAGGACAAGGCAATGGCGCAGGTGGGACGCGCGGAGCACGCGGAACCGTGGCCAGCGCAGGCTTTGGAAACGGCATCGCGAGCCCGGGGCAAGGTGACGGCCGCAGCAACGGTGGCGGCGCCGTGCACGCGGGAGGTTTTGGAGACGCCGCCACCGCAACAGCCGCTCCGCGGCAAAAACAAATTGTGAACACCCCGGCGACTACGCCGGTTGAGATTCTCTCCAAACCGAAGCCGATCTACACCGAAGAGGCCAAGCAGTTAGGAGTGCAAGGTGAAGTTCTGGTGGAAGTACTGTTTGGCGCTAATGGACAAGCGCATTCACTGCGGGTGGTGCGGGGACTCGGCCACGGACTTGATCAGGCCGCGGTCGATGCCGCGAACAAAATTCATTTCAAGCCGGCCCAGCAAAACGGGCAACCGGTCGATTCGACAGCCATAGTGCATGTGGCCTTCGAACTGGCGTACTAAAGGACAAAGGTGAATAGCATGCGATTTAGAACATGGATTGCGGCCGTGGTACTGGGGTGCTGCTGCGGCGTATGGGCGCAGGAAAAGCCGGCCACCGCGCCGGTGACGATGGACCAGGTGGTGGATCGCGTGGTGGAGCGCGAACAGAACCTGGTGAAAAACCTCGACAATTACAGTCCGGTGGTGGAGACGTACTTTCAGGGTATGAAGCCGGATCCGGAGTTGGGATCGTTACCGGTCGGAGATAAGTACTTCCTGGGCCGGTTGGACCTGATGCACGCCAGCGAAAGCAGCTACCTGGGCACGCCCTCGCGATTCAAACGCTTCGTAGGCACGCTGACCAAAACCTATTCCCTGCGCCTGAACCCCGCCGGCTTCGCGTGGATGATTTATGCCGATCGCGACGAGTTCGACCGCCAGCACTACAAATTCCAGTATGTGCGGCGCGAGTTTCTCGGCGACCTGCGCTGTCTGGTCTTCGACGTCAGTCCCAAGCCGAAAACGGGCGATGGCCGTTTCGTCGGACGCATCTGGGTCGAGGACCAGGGCTACAACATCGTTCGCCTGAACGGAACCTATTCCAATAGCGGCAACGGCAAGTACTACTTCCATTTCGACAGCTGGCGCCTGAACCTGCAGCCTGGACTTTGGCTGCCCGCCTACGTATACAGCGAAGAAAGCGACATGCACTACGGCATCGGGCGCATGACCAGCTTCAAGGCGCAGACGCGGCTCTGGGGTTACAACCTGAAGCACGCCACGCATGAATCCGAACTGACGCAACTGACCGTGGATTCGCCCGAGGTACAGGATCAGAGCGCCGCGGCCCAGGATGCGACGCCGGTGCAAAGTGAGCGGCTGTGGCAACAGCAGGCGGAAAACAACGTCATAGAGCGCCTGCAGCAGGCGGGCTTACTGGCGCCGAAAGGCGATGTGGACACAGTGTTGGAGACGGTCGTCAACAACCTGGTGATCACCAACAACATCAACCTGACCTGGCCGGTGCATTGCCGGGTGATGCTGACGGCGCCGCTGGAAACCTTTCACGTGGGGCACACGATCATCATCAGCCGCGGCCTGCTCGATGTACTGCCGGATGAGGCCAGCCTGGCCATGGTCCTGAGCCATGAATTAGGGCACATCGTGCTGGATCATCAAACCGACACTAAGTTCGCTTTTGTGGATCGCATGATTTTCTCCGATCAATACACGTACCAGCAATTGGGATTTGCGCAGACTCCAAGCCAGGAAGAAGCGGCGGACAAGAAAGCCATGGAACTGCTGCAGCATTCTCCCTACAAGGACAAACTGGCCAGCGCGGGCCTGTTCCTGAAGGCGCTGCAGACGCGTGCCGCGGTCCTGCCGGCTCTACTTACTCCCCATTTGGGCAATCCGCTGGCGGAGCGTGACCGGATCCTGCGTATGCCAGAGCTTATGAACGCGGCTCCGCCGCTGGAAATGAGCAAGGTTGATCAAGTGCCGGCTTTGCCGCTCGGCGGACGAATCAAGGTTGATCCCTGGAGTGATCAGGCGGAGCTGGTGAAATCGCCGGCCGTACCACTGGCTTCAGCGCGGGAGAAGATGGTGTTTGAGGTCACTCCCGTATTTCCGCACCTGACGCGTGAAGCCGAAGTGGGAGAGGCGAAGAGCACTTCGCCAACACCCACTCAGACGGGCGGGGCAACGGTCACCAATCCACAACAATAAGTTTCATTACAAGTTGCAGTAAGCAAAGCCGGGAGTGGGCCTGGGCAAGAGAGGCCTCCCGGCTTTTGCTCTTGCCGGGATGTGCTGAGCAGGCGCTTCCCTCGGCGGTTCTGTCCCGCATCAAGGAGCCGACTGCTGATGCACAGCATCTGCTCCGAAGAGAAAAGCTTTGTTGGCTTGCGAAGGCTGCCAGACTGGAGTCCGCTTTAAGCCGTCTCCCGAAGTAAGACACCCTTTGATCCCGCTCTGTTTACTCGATGATTTTACTGCTGCTGCGCAGGCGTGCTGTTAGCAGGCGCGCTATTGGAAACCGTTGCGCAACGATCGGAATTGAGGCTAGCCAGTTCCACTCCCATGATGACCAGCTTGATAGCGCGCACCCGGAGGAGGTCGAGTTTGCCCTTCAGGTCGGGGGAGTTGGGAGGCATAGTCATGGCTTCGCGCCGCAAATCATTCAACTCATTACGTTCCTCCGAGATCTTGGCGCGAAGATCGGTCAATAAAGTGGGATTACTGTCTTCCGGCGCCTTGTGAGTGGCTTTATCGGCGCAGTTCTGGGCGCGAACGCGAGCGAACAGCTCCTGCCAGGAATCGTCGTCTTTCATGGCGGAGAGGGCATCGTCGAAGTGGGATTCCCATTCGCCGGGTGCTTCCTGTTCCAGCAAAGCCTTGACCTTGGCCTGGCAAGCGGCGTCACAATTCGCGGCCAGGGCGGCGTCGGGCACGTGATTCTTGTGTCGAAGGACTGTGACGTCGTCCTCACCATAGACTTTGTGCTGAGCGGCGGCAGCCTTCTTGCTGGCGGCGGCCGCGGCAGCTACTGAATCGTCTTGTGCCCTGAGCGGCGCCGCACTCAACGGCAACAGTAAAGAACCCACGGCAACGGCACAAAACCACGAATGTCCCCGCATGGCGTTTCCTCCAAAAACAGTTGGGGAGATCGCATCACTACATCATTTTCCTGTTGCGCCTTCCAGTTACTTCCGTTTGCCGCCGATAGGGAGTGGATGGGGAACGGGACAGCGAATTGCAAGCTTCTGCGCCTGGCCTGCAGTGAAACCGGTATTACGGAAGTGCTTGAGCAACAGAGAGTTGAGCAAATTCCAGCTGCCCGTATGATGGCGAGCCAAGGGGAGGAGTAGCACAGGTATGCGCGTGAGCCGAAGAGTGATGCTGATCCTGGTGTGCTTAACGCTGTTGGCCGGCGCCTATGGCCAGGACGCAGCCGAGGGAGATGGCAATTCGCAGCCGAGCCTGGGCGATCTGGCCAAAGCTTTGCGGGACAAGCGCAAGCCCAATGTGGAAGTCACACAGCGAGATGCCAAGGAGTTGTTCGGGTCACTTAATGAAATCCTAACCTTTGCCAGCCAGGCTTCGGGGCTACCGAAGCGCGCGACCGTGAAATACCAGCTGATCGGCAAGGACGAAGCCGACCGGCATTTCAACGAGGACCTGCGCGACGGGGCGCAGACGCAGCGTCTGCTGCGAACCGAACTGGTGCTGAAAAAATTCGGCATGTTGCCCCAGGATTTTGATTTGAAAAAGACTCTGATGCAGGCGGGAGCCAGCGGCCTGGCCGGCTACTACGATTCCCGAACCAAGACCATGAATCTGCTGAACTGGATCGACCTGGACCAGCAGAAGCCGGTAATGGCTCACGAACTCACCCACGCCTTGCAGGACCAGAACTACAACTTGATGACATGGAAAACAGCGGGCGCTCCCCTGGATCGCAAGCCGCGCTTACAGATTGACGGCAACGAAGTCAATGAAGTGGAAGCAAGAATCGCCGCAGTCGAGGGTCAGGCGACGGTAGTTTACGTGGACTACCTGTTGAAACCCTATGGCCATTCTCTGGGAGATTCCGCGGAAGCACTTGACCGTTTAAAGAACCGAATTATGAACAGCTACGACTCGCCGGTCGTGGTACATAATGCGCCCCTGGTGCTGAAAGAGACCACGCTCTTTCCTTACATAGACGGCCTTTCCTTCGAGATCGAGTTATTGAAAAGGGGTGGGAGGCGACTTGCTTTCGCCGGCGCTTTCGCGCGCCCGCCGCGGGACACACACGAGATCATGGAGCCGGATGCCTATTTATCGCGACGCCGCTCCGCTCCGCTCACGATACCAGACCTGAGTTCAGCATTGGGCAATGGGTACCAACCCTACGATTCCGGCATCGTAGGCGAGCTGGATGTGCGGATCATGGCGGAGCAGTTCGGCCGTGAAAACGATCCCTACTTCCTGGCGCCGAACTGGGATGGCGGGGCTTACATCGCAGTCAAGAAAGCGGAACCCGGCAATAAACCTGCCGCCGAGCTTTCAACCGCGGATTTGGGGCTTGTCTATGTGTCAAGGTGGAAATCTCGGGAAGCAGCCGAGCGCTTTGCTGAGCTATATAAAGGCGCGCTGGTCAAACGCAGCAAGGTTCTGAACGAGGAAGCAGTAAAGTCGGTAAGTTGCCCGGAACAGCCAGCAGGCTGCAGTCCCGTGTGGTCGGCGCACCTGAACACTGAACAAGGCCGGGTAGCCATGGAGATATGGCCGGGCAATGTTTTGCTCATCACGCAAGGGCTGGAAAATCAATCGATCGAGCGGGTTCGCAACACTGTCCTAGATCCCGGCGCGGGGGTGAAGCAAGCGTCGCTTACGCCCCAGGAACTCAGCCTGCGGCTGATGCAATTCCCGGCCATTCAGGCACTTCAAGAACGGGTGCTGCAACAGCTCCAGGGGTTCGCGGAAAGGCAGGCGACGAGCCGACGTCAGCTTGCGGCCGCCACAGGCGGCAGATGAGGGTGATTACGAACACTCAGCGGAAAGAACTCTTCACCAAGGCTTTCGTCGCGGCTCTGCTGCTGATGCTGACGGCAGTCGCGCTATCGGCTCAAAGGCGGCCCTATCAGGCGGAGGAGAGCAAGATTATGGCTCTGGAAAACGCTTGGAATCTGGCCGAGGAGCATAAAGACGTCAGCGCTCTCAGCCAATTGCTGGCCGATACCCTGGTTTACGTGGACGATGACGGATCGTTCATGAATAAGGCGCAGTTCCTGGCCAGCCGCAAGAATCCCGCCTATGGTCCGGAACAGATTGTGAATGACGACATGACGGTGCACATGTACGGAAATACGGCCGTGGTGACGGGCGTGTACCGGGACCGGGGAGTTAACAAGGGCAAATCCTATTCTGAGCGTGGCCGCTTCACCGATACGTGGGTGTATGAGAACGGATTGTGGCTGTGCGTGGCCAGCCAGTCTACCTTGTTGAGCCGATAACGACCGCTCTGTCTCGGTTGTCCGTGGGGAGAGAATCGAAGGTAGGAAAAATTCCCAGAAAATATAAAAGGCTGCGACATTGGTTACGCTCTAGCCGCCAACTCCTGCGAGGGAGTCAACAGCGTGGATACGTGCACCATCGCAGCCCTTGATGCGATCACCGCTTTCGCGGTTCCAGACCCCAACTTCCCCTCGCAGGGAAGTCGGTTTTTTCGGGTCCAGTTGCCCAACGGGTTACCCCGCCGCGCTAATCACCCAGCTTACTTCGGACTGGCCAATGTGATTTAACCAATCCTTTCAGCCGTCGACGCACGTGAAAGTACGCGTCAGCGGCAAAAATGTCAACGCCGCAGGTTAGTGCAATTTCACAATTCGATCCGGCGAATGTTAGCCATGCATTCTGCTGAGGCACATCTGGTTAGGCAGGCAGCAAGAGCATTGCCGGGTTTTCCACAGAATTGTGCACAGCGAGCCGCCAGGCTGCATGACCTCAAGTGCAACCGCACCCCATAAGTATCTTGACGCCGCTTGCTAATTGACGCATGTTGCTTGCAGGCAGGAGTGATGTCCGAACTGGTTGCGTATATTGACGGCGGGTCGCACGGCAATCCCGGTCCCGCCGGCATTGGGGTCGTCATCGTGGGCTCCGACGGCGACAGAACGAGAATTGCCAAGTGGATTGGACGTCACGATAACAACGTGGCGGAATACGCTGCCCTGCTGGAAGCCCTGCAATACGCGCTCGAACGCAAGGCCACGGCCCTGCGCGTGTTCTCCGACTCCGAAGTTGTGGTCCGGCAGATGCGGGGTGAATACGCCTGCCGCAGCCCCCGGCTCTACTCTCTCAACTGGGTGTGCCAGAAGCTGGCCCGCCGGCTGCAGTTCTCCATCGCGCACGTTCCCCGGGAAGATAACGCTGAAGCCAACCGCCTGGCCAATTCCGCCGTACGCAAGCAGTTCGCAAGAAGGCGGACCAGATCTCTCCCGCGCTGATTTCCCTGCTCACACAATTTCGCTGAAACGACCCGGCATCCGCCGACGCCTGTTCCATGGGCGGGCAATTATCGTGCGCAGTATTGACGTTAGTCAATATTATGTGATATTGACTCTCGGATTATTGCCGGGCGGAGGGGGCTCCACCGGTGATTTTCAATGCTGAAACAGAGAGCATTCCCCGACCAGCACGACGCCGGCAAGACGGATTCACCATTACTCGCCTGGTTGCGATTGCGGGATCTCTCCGCAGATGCGCCAAGGAGCGCTTAATTCGGGCTTGAAAGGAGAGCTTATGAAAGCGAAGGTGGCCAGCTTTTTATTGACTGTGATTCTGATGCCGGCCCTGGTTTTGGCACAAGGAGTCGGCTCCTCCGGCGACGTGCGGGGAACGGTCAAGGATGCTTCCGGAGCCGTGCTGCCTCACGTTACGGTTATGGTGACCGATACGGCGACCGGATTCCAGCGGTCCACAACCTCCGGGGAGACCGGCCAGTTCCGTATTACCGGAATTCCCCCCGCGACTTATGACATTACCGCCAAGGGAACGGGATTCGCCACCGAGATCCGAAAGAGTATAGTGGTGAGCCTCGGACGGACGCTGGTCATCGACTTTGTTCTGAAGCCCTCGCGAGTAACCACGGTGGTAGAAGTGACGGGCGAACCGCCGGCGGTGGAAACCACGCGCGGCAGCCAGGCCGACAGCATTAATCAGCAGTACATCACAGACCTGCCCATCGATCGCCGCGATTACCTTACTTTCACCTTGCTTATGCCGGGCGTTTCCAACGCGACCCGGCTGGCCGGCGACCAGGATTTCCGGGTTAAGCAAACGCCGCAAAGCGGTCTCTCCTTCTATGGAAGCAATGGCCGGGGCAACAATGTGACGGTGGATGGAGGCGAAGCCAATGACGACAGCGGCGGGGTACGTCCCAACCTGAGCCAGGATGCGGTACAGGAATTTCAGATCAACCGCGGCAATTACGCGGCTGAACTGGGCGGGGCCAGCGGCGCCTCGATTAACATTGTCTCCAAGTCGGGCACCAACCGCGTGCATGGCAGTCTGTACGGCTTCTTCCGCAATGATGCTCTGGATGCCCGCAACCGCTTCGCCTTCAGCCAAGCTCTGCAGCCGGGACAACTGTTTGATCCCACCCAGCCCGATTCCGTCGGGCATCCGGTGAAGAACACTTTAAACCGCCAGCAGTTCGGGGGCACGATCGGATTCCCCATCCAGAAGGACAAGACATTTCTCTTTCTAGCTTTTGAAGGGTTGCGGCAGGATGCGCAAAACGCGGTGCCGCTGCTGACGGACACGAGCATTTTTCGGCCGCAGAGTGATCAGCTCGCCATTCTGGGCGGACTAGCCACTGAACCAGGCAATCCCATCGTGCCCTGCATCACCACAAACCCGCTGAACCCCACGCAGAACCCCGTTCTGCTGCCGGCCGCGACCTGTGCCTTCGCGCTGCAAAGTATTCTTACGCTGAATCCCAACCCTGGCCCCAATCCGTTTGTCACCCCGGGCCAAGCGGCGCTGGACGGTTTTCTGCTCAATCAGTTCGAAACCAACGGCGGCGTCTTTCCCTATCAAACCCGCCAATATCAATTTTCCGCTCGCCTGGACCATCGCTTTGACAACAATAACCAGGTATTTCTGCGCTACAACTTTACCCACGATTTGGAAGAATCGCCTGACGTGCAATCCTTGACCGGTTTTTCCCGGGGCAGTTCCATCCATGATTACGATCACACCATTGAGGGCAGCTGGTTTCACCAATTCAGCGCGGAAACGCAGAATGAGGTGCTGGCGCAATGGGACTACTTCAATTTCGAGGTAATCCCCAATGAGCCGGCGCAGCCCGGACTCGATATTCCGGGATTTGCCAATTTTGGAACCCAGATCTTTCTGCCCAACCTGAGCATCCTGCGGCGCCCGCAAGTGGCAGACAATTTCACCACCATGCACGGCTCGCACACTTTTAAGTTTGGCGGGGAATTTCTAGACCGAGGCAATCACACGGAATCCCACACTTTCTTCCCCGGACGCTTCGTGTTCGGCAACTTACCCGGCGCGGTGCTCAGCCTGTGCTTACAGGTGCCGGCGGCGTGCGGTCTTTCGCCTTCGGTCAATCCGGCCCCGATCAATTCGCTGCAATCGGCTTCGCTGGGCGCACCTCAGTTCTTTGAACAAGGCTTTGGCAGTGCCGTGTACAACTATCCGCGTCCGTTTGCCGGCCTGTACTGGCAGGACTCATGGCAGGTCAGGCCCAATTTCACGCTGAACTATGGGATCCGCTATGAACTGGACGCGCAGTACGGCCAGCTCAACACCGATAAGGACAACTTCGCCCCGCGGGTTTCCTTTGCCTGGGATCCTTTCAATGATCACAAGACTGCCATTCGCGGCGGATTCGGCATTTTTTACTCGCCTATCTACGGGCAGATCGCTGACGTAGTGCATACTTTAGGAGACGTCAATGGTACGCGGCAGATTGCCAATATTCTGGTTCCGCTGACCGGCGATCCCCTCAATCCGGCCGTGACCTCGGCCAGCATCTTCGGCGGCCTGTTCGCGCAAGGGAAAATTCAGTGCACCACTCCGACGCCGGGGAATGCTGCGTGTATTACCCCCGCTGATCTGGCGCCTCTAGGCGTGACTATTTCCAATACCGGCCCTCTGCCCCCGCTGACCGTGCTTTTCACCGGCCAGCCCGATTACCAGAACCCGTATTCGGAGCAGGCATCCTTGGGAATCGAGCGCGAGATTGGCAACGGTTTCACCATTTCGCTCAGCGGCATTTATTCCCACACGCTCCGGCTGCCGGTAGCCATTGATACCAATGCCCTGCCTGCACCCTTCTCGACCGCTACGCTGGCCAATGGACAAACTGTGAGCTACCGTAACTGGGGTGGCCCGGGATGCGCCGGAGCGCTGATTTTCAACTGCTTTACAAACCCTCTGATCCTGCAAGCCGATCAATACAGTTCCAAGGCTTCCGCCTTATACGAGGGCGGCATTGTGGAGTTGAGGAAACGATTCAGCAGCCACTTCACATTTATTGGGAACTACACGTACAGCAAGGCTCTCGACACTACCACGGATTTCAACAGTGACTTTGGACCGGTGGACAACACCAACCTGTCGGCAGAGCGGGGACTCTCGGATTTTGACCAGCGCCACAAGGTAGTGGTGGCGGGAGTTCTGAATAGTCCGTGGACGGGTCG